>JBKJRY010000418.1:0-26654 GCA_046593045.1 Chitinophagaceae bacterium
GTTTTTGATATGTTTAAAATTGGCGTGGGGCCATCAAGCAGTCACACTCTTGGTCCCTGGCGTGCAGCAAATTTTTTTTTAAGATCTTTGGAAAATAAAGGCCTGTTGAGTAAAGTCAACAGGCTGGAAATTTTACTATATGGTTCACTTGCAAAGACCGGCAAAGGCCATGGGACGGATATTGCCGTATTACTTGGCTTGAATGGTGAAGACCCGGTAACCTTTGATATAAACCTTATCGAAGCGAGAATTAATGATATCAAAGCCATGAAAAAATTGATTTTAAATGGCAAATACGAAATTGATTTTGAGCCTGACGAGGACATAGAATTTTTAATTACTGAAACGCTTCCCTATCATTCAAATGCACTTACCTTTCTGGCGGTTTTAGATAATGGTGATCACATAGCAGAAACTTATTATTCTGTAGGTGGCGGTTTCGTTCGTAAGGAAGGTGAGGAAGATGCAGATTCTGATGTGACTTTACCTTTCCCTATAAATGATGCGGATGACTTGTTACATTGGTGTATGAAAACCGGGATGAATATTAGCGAGGTAGTAATGGAAAATGAAAATAGCTGGAGAGATGAGGTTGAAACCCGGGCTGGATTATTGAACATTTGGAAGGTAATGAAGCAATGCGTTTTCCGGGGTTGTCATACCTTGGGAACGCTGCCTGGTGGCCTCAATGTAAAAAGGAGAGCAGGTCTTTTGAATAAAAAGTTAATCAGGGGCAGAAAATATACAGACCCTGATTCATGGATAAACGTGATAAAAGAGGGTGGGGGTGATTTCAAATACATACTTGACTGGGTAAGTTGTTTTGCTCTTGCTGTTAATGAAGAGAATGCTGCATTTGGCCGGGTGGTTACAGCACCTACAAATGGCGCAGCTGGAGTTGTTCCCGCGGTTCTTGCATATTACATTATTTTTTGTGATGGCAATGATGATGATAAGATCATCCGGTTTTTATCAACTGCTTCTGAGGTAGGATGTCTATTTAAAAAAGGTGCTACAATATCTGCTGCAATGGGTGGATGCCAGGCAGAAATCGGCGTTTCATCTTCTATGGCGGCGGCGGCACTTACAGAATGTCTTGGAGGGACACAACGCCAGGCCTTAATGGCTGCCGAAATTGCGATGGAACATCACCTGGGCATGACGTGTGATCCCATTCAAGGTCTTGTTCAAATTCCCTGTATTGAAAGAAATACCATGGGGGCAATAAAGGCTATAACCGCCTGCCAGCTCGCATTACAAAGTGCTCCCGATTATGCCAAAGTAAGTCTTGATAACGTGATTAAAACTATGTGGGATACTGCGATAGATATGAATGGAAAGTACAAAGAAACTGCCGATGGGGGTTTAGCGGTGAACGTCCCTTTAAGTTTGTCAGAGTGTTGAGGAAGCCTGCACCCAGTTGCCTTTAAATTAAATTTCTGAGTGTTTTTAATAAAGTTCCTTCACCGGGGAGGGTGGCGCATAAATGCTTTTCATTGGTAAACTCTTCTTTACAAATACTTCTTCCCACATTTCTTTGCTTAATTTCTGTTGCGTCCGACTCCCTTTTTCTAATTTATTGATTATCTTAATTCTTGAATTTTTATCCAAAACAGATTTTATTTTTTCCAGGAGAATATCATCTGTAATATTTACATTCAATAGTGCTTCACTATAATCGTACTCCTGCAAAAGCATTTCATACTTATGACTCCAGCTGGTGGAAAGACATGGAATTTGCTGGGACAGACAACTAACCAGTCCATGATAACGGGACGTAACCACTGCGTAGCTTTGCCCTATCAACCCCTTTACGTAGAGAGGATTTGATTCTTTTATTATTGGTAAATTCGTTCCTGTCTCCATATTTATTTTCTCAGCAATTTTTATATCCCCGATACCTTCATCGTGAATAATAAAATATGGTTTATATTTCGCGGCCTGTATGGTTTTAATAATACGTTCAAGTAGCATAATATAGGCATTCCCATTTTCTTTTGATGCGGTTTCAAGCATCTTACTATTCGTGATTATTCCTACCTGGTGCTTCTCTTTATCAAAATAGCCTGGTACAATTCCCTTTATTAAATTTGTGAAATCCGGTTTCAGTTTTATATTCTGGCTGCCGGGTGATAACTCTTTGAGATATTGAAAAGAAAGCTCATCTCTCGCAAAAATCAAATCTGCATTTTCAATGATTATATTTATTTTTGAACGCAAATCTGCATCTGTAAACGGCCCGAACGCCTGAGGAAGCAGAATAACCTTTTTCCCTTTCTTTTTCCAATTGACTATATAATTAGCTAACCTTTTTGCTGCTTTTTCAGCGCCCCATTTGTCTCCAAATGCAAAACCCGATGCGTCGAATACAACATCAATTTCATCTACATCTATATATTTCAACCTGTGCCTGGCAGATGCAGGGATTAACTTAAACAGATGCCTGAATTCTACCCGGAACTTCCTGAAATCAGTCCTCGTATAGATACCGTATTCCAAATGTTTATTGCGCGGGCTGCTTGATGTTTTTTCCATTACAAAAATGGTGTCTGGGTAATTAGCTTTAACCTCTTTAATAATCGAGTGAAGCATAAGTTCTGCCCCTTTATTGGCAAATTCAACACCCCGGAGTTCTACTATCATTTTTTTAAAATCTATATGTGATTATCAATTATATTTACTTCACAGGAAGGTTCCCTCTTCAACGGCTTTTAAACTCCGTATTTTCTTTTAATATCCCGGTCAGTCTCTCTTGCTTTGATCGTTTCTCTTTTATCATAAATCTTCTTTCCTTTTCCCAGGCCAATCTCCATTTTTGCGAAGCTATTCTCAGAGATAAATATTTTTAAAGGAATAATTGAATATCCCTTTTCCTTTATTTTATTTTCCAGTTTTCTCAATTCCTTTTTATGCAATAATAGTTTTCTTTCCTGCATTGGTTGATGATTATGAATTGTTCCAAAAGTATATTCGGAAATATGCAGGTTTTTTACAAATAATTCGCCTTTGTAGAAAATGCAGTAGCTGTCGTTAAAGCTGGCTTTTCCGGATCGAAGGGATTTTATTTCAGTACCGGATAAAACTATCCCCGCTGTATACTTTGATTCGATATTGTATTCATAATATGCTTTACGGTTGCTAAGATCCATAGTGATTTCAAAATGTGAATGCAAGTGTAATAGGTGCCAGGTTTCATAAAAACGCCCAAACAGTAAAAGGTAAGTCAGCAGCCGGTTGCCGAAATTAAGAATTACCAATCAGCTATTCCGTATGCAGTCTGTGCCGGTTATTAAGTCTTTTAATTTTTAAATAAAACCAATATCTGTTCCAGCCTTTCTTTAAGTTCTTTTCTTGAAACGATAAAATCAAGAAAACCATGTTCCAATAAAAATTCACTTCGTTGAAAGCCGGGTGGTAAATCTTTTTTTATGGTTTCCTTGATAACCCGGGGGCCTGCAAATCCAATGAGGGCACCAGGTTCAGCCATTATAATATCGCCAAGCATAGCAAACGATGCGGTTGTTCCACCAAAAGTTGGATCTGTACAAAGTGAAATGTAAGGAATTTTTGCGTCAGAAAGCATTGACAGTTTTCCGGATGTTTTAGGGAGTTGCATTAAAGAAAATGCGCTTTCCATCATGCGGGCACCACCACTTTTATTGATGATCATAAAAGGAATTTTATGTTCCATGCAATAATCACAAGCTCGTGAAATTTTTTCACCCATTACGCTTCCGAGGCTACCTCCAATAAATTCAAAATCCATGCATGCTATAACGATATCAATGCTGCTGGTTTTACCGTGAGCAACCGTTATTGAATCGTGAATGTTGGTTTTAGAATAAGTTTCTTTTAACCTTTGTTCGTAAGGCTTGAGATCAACAAAGTGTAAATAATCTTTGGATTTAATGTTTGCGAAGAGCTCTTCATAATTTTCCTCATCGAATAAAATCTCGAAATATTCGGCACTGCCAATGCGATGATGATAATTACATTTCGGGCATACAAATAAATTTTCTCTTAACTCGCTTACAGTACATGTGTACCTGCATGACGGGCATTTAGTCCACAGCCCATCGGGGGCCTCTTTCTTATCTTTAGTAGAAGTGGTGATACCTTTTTTTATTCTGCGAAACCATCTTCGCTTTGTTTCCTCAGTATCACCTTCTTCGCCTGCAAGGTTGGCATAAAAGTCCTCTTCTTGTTTCATATTAACTTTCCCTAATGGGGCTTTAAACTAAACCACTAATGGATCTAAAATAAAATAGTTCTAAATTTTAAAACGCTATTCAATTTTAGTTGTAACCTTTGGTACTATGTAAAAAACACGTTTGTTTTAAGCTATTGTAATATCCTTATCGAGATATACATCCTGTGTTGCATTCAAAAGTTTAATTCCTTCTTTAAAAGGTTTTTGAAATGCTTTTCTTCCTAATATAAGGCCCATTCCTCCTGCTCGTTTATTAACAACTGCCGTAGTAACAGCTTCCTGTAAATCACTTTCACCTTTACTCTCACCACCACTGTTAATTAACCCAATGCGCCCACTATAACAATTCAAAACCTGGTAACGGCAAAGATCAATAGGATGATCAGACGATAATTCAGTATACACAAGCTTTGAAGTTTTCCCATGTTTCACCGCATTGAAACCTCCATTATTTGTAGCCATTTTTTGCTTTATAATATCAGCCTGCAATGTTACGCCGAGGTGATTAGCCTGTCCCGTAAGATCTGCTGATGTATGGTAATCCACACCGTCGACTTTAAATGCGTTATTACGTGTGTAACACCATAAAATAGTACACATACCCAATTCATGTGCCATTTCAAAAGCCTCTGAAACTTCCTGTAACTGGCGTGTACTTTCTTCGCTTCCCCAGTAGATGGTCGCGCCTATACCTACAGCCCCCATATTGTATGCACTTTTAACAGTGCCGAACATTGTCTGGTCGTATTTATTAGGATAGCTTAATAATTCGTTATGGTTAATTTTAACTATGTAAGGGATTTTATGGGCATATTTCCTGCTGGTGATTCCTAATACTCCAAAGGTAGAGGCCACTCCATTGCAACCGCTTTCTATCGCAAGCTTCACTATGTTTTCAGGGTCGAAATAAATAGGATTAGGAGCAAAAGAAGCTCCTGCACTGTGTTCTATGCCTTGGTCAACAGGAAATATTGAGCAATAACCTGTATTGGAAAGCCGACCATTACCTAAGAGCATCTGCATACTTTGAACTACCCTGTTATTACGATTACTGTTCACAAAGATATCGTCAAGATAATCGGGTGAAGGTAAGGTAAGAGTTGATTTGTCAATCTTGCACGTGTGATTAAATAAGCTTTCGGCGCTATCGCCTAATAAGTCAGTAATTTTTTTTGAAGCCATTAATGATTGTTTTTTGAATGTCTGCAAACCTACATGAATTTGATAAAATCACAATAGCAATTAAATCAACATTTCATATCTGTATTTTATGACTACAACAGTCAATACAGATCAGTATTTTAACTTAAAACAAATAATTTTGATTCATAATAATAATCGGGAATTAAAGGATTCAAAATAGTCTGCCGCCTTTAAAAGCCTGCTGCCGTACCAACTAAACATTTCTCCATCGGCCAAATATATTTCCATACCTGGCAATTCATTTTCTATTTCCTGTTTGTGTTTTTCTTTGAAAGGGTAGGGTTCAGATGAAAGCAAAACAATTTCACATCCACGTTCTTTTAGTTCGTTTAAAGTTATTTCAGGATATCTTTTAACTGATGAAAAAATATTTTCAAGTCCGCACCAAAGCATCATATTGCTAATAAATGTATCTCCACCGACTGTCATAAAAGGTTTTTGCCAAATGAGATATGCTGCGTTTAATTTCTTCTTTTTATCAAATTGGAATCTTATCCTGCCAAAGCTTGTTTTGATACCTTCAATCAATTGCGTTGCTTTTTCTTTTTTGTTGGTTAGTATTCCAATGGCCCTTATCATGCGGAAAGCACTTTCGAGGTCTGTGACATCTGTTAGTAATACGCTATAGGAACATGCTAATTCTTCAACCTGTTTTCTTTCATTTTCCTCTTTATTCGCTATTATCAGGTCTGGCCTTAAGCTATGAACCATTTTAATATTTACATTCTTGGTGCCACCCACTCTCGTTTTGTTTCTGTACCAATTTGCAGGATGAATACAGAATTTGGTGATGCCTACAATTTCATCTTCCAGGCCCAGATCACTTAGAAGTTCAGTAATTGAAGGAACAAGTGAGATTATACTGGTAAACTGAAAGGGAGTAGATATATTTTGCGGGTTTATAATCATAGATTACATTAGAAAATTAACTGCTAAGGTATCAGGTTTAATAAAATACGGGGTATGAAATAAAAAACTCCCGCAGAATTTCTGCAGGAGTACTCTCTTTGTCTGCGGTCAGCAGACTCCTTGGGAACTTTTTTTGGAGAATCTCTCCCTCCAGGAAAAATTAATTTACTGGTTTCAGATAAGGTTTTAGAAGGATTGAATTTTTAGTGGTCATCAGTTTGGGTTTTCAGTAGAATTACGGATAGTATTGGTTTTAATGGATTTGGGTTCGGTTTTCAATTGGAATTTGGATCGGTTTGGTTTTTTTAAGGATTCTAGCGGTTCATCACAGGAATAATTGTTTCAATACTTTTATTTGGTCTTCTTTACTATTTGCAAAGAAATGATATTAGAAAAAAAATAGAAGTTGACTGATACCGGATTTTTTTGATTTTTCAGGAATTTGGATAGATTCTGATCTTTAATTTTTCAATGGATATTTTGGATATTTTTAGATTAATGCTTAAATCACATCAACCAACTTCTGGTACAAAGATACTGGTGCGCAGTATAGTATACAATAGCATTACTGCTTAATCTTAGATGAAAGAAAATTACTGTTTAAAATGTATTTATACTAAGTTTCAGGAAGTAGAAATACAAAAACCTACGGGTATATTTCCTATATTTATCTTTATAAAAAAATTAGATAAATGTTGTAAATTGTTTATAGTCAACATATAGTAGTAAATATAAACTTAGGGTATTACTTTGCAAGACTCTGTATAATATCATATTTGGTTACAATATGATAGGCTCCACTTTCATCTTTGCTCAGTACTGCTCCGCTTTGCCTGGAAATTAACTTGCTCAACTTCTCAACAGGTGTGTCAAAAGCGACAATAGGATATTCTTTTTCCATAACTGACTCTACGGTCTTGCCCTTTATTTCAGGATCGTTTAGTATTTTATTAAATAAACCTCCTTCACTCAAAGATCCTATAATACCTTCTCCGTTCTTCACAGGCAGGTTTTCAATATCATACTCTTTCATTAGGGTAATTGCTTCCGCAACAGTTTGCCCCGGTTTTACAGTCAATAGTTTTTTAGCGCCCCGGCTGCTTACCAAATCTTTAAATGTCTTGACTTCAAGAAAACCTCTTTCCATCATCCACTGATCATTATAGATCTTACCCACATATCTGCTGCCATGATCATGAAATATGCAAACCACAACATCTCCTTTCTTTAAATCTTTTTTTAACTGAATCAACCCCTGCAGGCAGCTACCGGCACTGTAGCCACAGAATAAACCTTCTTCCTTAGCTATGCGCCTTGCCATAACTGCACCATCCTTATCGGTTACTTTTTCGAAAGCATCGATATACTGCATGTCGTAATTGGCGGGAATAAAATCTTCACCAAATCCCTCGCTTATATAGGGATAAACTTCATTTTCATCAATTTCACCCGTATCGAAGTATTTTTTTAGGAGAGAGCCATAACTATCTATAGCCCATACTTTTATATCTCTATTTTTTTCTTTTAAATACTTTCCTGTGCCAACTATCGTTCCTCCAGTGCCGGATGCCACTACGAGATGTGTAACTTTTCCTTCTGTTTGTTCCCATATTTCAGGGCCGGTTTGTTCATAATGCGCAAGCCTGTTTGCAAGGTTGTCATATTGATTTACATACCAGGAATCAGGTACTTCTTCAGCCAGTCTTTTGGATATAGAATAGTAAGAACGGGGATCTTCCGGTTCAACATTCGTGGGACATACTATAACTTCTGCGCCAACAGCTTTCAATATATCCGCTTTTTCCTTTGATTGTTTATCAGTTGTAGTAAAAATACATTTATAGCCTTTTATTGATGCCGCCAGCGCCAGTCCCATACCCGTATTTCCCGATGTGCCTTCGATGATGGTGCCGCCTGGTTTAAGTTTTCCTTCCTTCTCTGCAACTTCCAACATCTTAATGGCCATTCTGTCCTTTATGGAATTTCCAGGGTTAAAGTACTCAACTTTAGCAAGCACCGTACAAGGCAAGTCTTTTGTAATCTTATGAAGTTCTATAAGAGGAGTATTACCTATTCTATCCAAAATGCTGTTAAGCCACATAAAATGTTATTTGATATAAAGTTAAAAAAAATACACCAGACGAATTATTTGTCTGTCTGCACAAGAGAATCGTTTTTAATAAAGTCCAGGGCCCGTTGTACTGTGTGATCATCAGGATTGCCCACTTCATATAAACCTTGTGTTCTCCAGATTTGCCGTGCGGTCATTACCTTGATTTGCTTTTTAAGAAGTGCTTTTTCTTTATTATCCGACAGGTCAAACTTTACAGAATCTTTACTTGCATAATCTCTAAGGTTTTGAAGGGTGACATCGTCAACCATGTAGTTTTGCTCAAATGCTTTTGGAGAATTATAGGTGTTAAACATTTGCCGGTGTTCCAGGTAATTTCTGTAAATAAAATTATTAAATGTACCCCTTACTAATGCCAATGTGATTTGCTTATCGATCGCGAGAGTATCATAAGGCACGAATATATTGGGGGTAATACCACCTCCCCCGTACACCACCTTACCTGACTTTGTTACATATTCCTTTTCATTGGAATGTTTAATCGAATCCGCATAGCTCATTTCACCATTATTAAACCGGTTTAAAAGATCATTGTTGTATTCGTCAATTCCATTTTTATACGATTTCTGGATACTTCTTCCAAGTGGTGTATAATACCTGGCGACTGTAAGTCGCAGACCGGAACCATCGTTAAGCTGGTATTGTTCCTGCACCAGTCCTTTTCCAAAGCTACGTCTTCCCATTATTGTCGCTCTATCCCAATCCTGCAAAGCACCTATTAATACTTCACTTGCAGATGCTGTTCCTTCGTTGGCCAGCACCACAAGCTTACCAGTTTCAAACACACCTTCTTTACTGCAACGGTATTCTTTCCTGGGTGAGTGATAACCTTCAGTATAAGTTATAAGCTTATCCTCACTTAAAAATTCGTCTGCTATATCAGTTGCCTGAGTTAAAATACCACCGCCATTGTCACGCAGGTCAAGTATCAGGCTTTTCATTCCCTTTTTTTGCAGATTTTCCATAGCCTGCATGAATTCTTTATAGGTAGTTTCAGAAAATTTATTGAGCCTGATATATCCTACCGTATCCGCAATCATATATTCGGCATCAAGGCTGTAAAGAGGAATAAACCCCCTCGAAATGGTGATTACTTTTTTGGCTCCGCTTCTCAAAATTGTTATATCTAACTTGCTCCCTCCGGTGCCCCGCAATAGATTTTTTATCTTTTCAGCACTAATGTCCTTACCTGTAATTATAGAATCTCCCGCCTTTAAAAACTTGTCACCTACCATAAGGCCCGCCTTATCTGAAGGTCCGTTAGTAAGTACATTAATTACGTTGATGGTATCGTTGAAAATGTTGAACTCTATACCAATCCCATAAAACTTTCCTTCAAGATCTTCATTTACTTCTTTCAATTCCCGCGGCGGTAAGAATATAGAATGAGGATCAAGTTTTGCAAGAATAGCCTGTATTGCTGCATCGCCTAATGAATCAGGATTTTCTTTATCAACATATTTGCTACTAATAAGATCTAGAACTTCCTGCACAGGCCGCTGCCTGTTAATAAAAAATATACCTGTATTTGGCATATTACCTTTTATCCTGTAACCAATAAACATCCCTGCCACCATGCAAACACTCAGAACCAAAGGGAGCCAAATATGTAATTTTTTATTACGCATACTATTCTTAATTATCTAATTTTATTTTTTAGAATTGCAAATTTCCTTAATAAACACGAGATAAACATGCCAACCATCAAATTGATTGCTGATAGCGGATCAACTAAAACTGAATGGTGCCTTCTTAATGGCAATAAGAAAATCATCTTTACCACACAGGGGCTAAGTCCTTATTTTGTGATTAAAGATGATTTTGAAAGTATCTTGAAGCAACACGTAAAACCATTGACTATTAAGAAACAAGTTGCAGAGATCTATTTTTATGGAACAGGATGCAAGAACCCGGATAATAAAAAAATGGTAAAGAAAGCCCTCAATACTGTTTTTCCCGGGGCATACGTTTCCGTAGAAAATGATTTGCTTGGAGCTGCCAAGTCTTTATGTGGCAAGGAAAAAGGCCTGGCCTGTATATTGGGTACCGGTTCAAACTCCTGCTATTTTAGTGGTAAACGCATTGTAAGAAATATTCCTGGTATAGGATACATACTTGGCGATGAAGGAAGCGGCGCTTACCTTGGGAAAAAAGTAATCCAGCATTTTCTCTATGATATTTTTGATGATGATCTCAGGTCAAGGTTCGATGCTAAATTCGTAACTACGGATAATGAAATTCTAACTGCAGTGTATACCCAGCCGCTACCTAACCGTTACCTGGCATCTTTTGCAATTTTCCTGGCAGAAAATCGCGGACATTATATGATAGAAAATATTATAGAGGACGGCCTCGATGACTTTTTCTGCTTACACATAAATAACTATAAAGAAAGTAAAAACTTACCTGTTCATTTCACGGGAAGTATAGCCTTTGGTTTTAAAGACGTTTTAATACAACTATGTGACAAATACCAATTGCAGGCTGGTTCTATTTTAAAAAATCCTTTAGAGGGGTTGATTAAATATCATTCAACATAATGAAACCAATGGATTATTCACTTGTCCTCACGTTTCTATAATGCTTTTGTTGTAACAGCGGAAGTTTTCCCTAAAGTAGATTTGTAACCAGTTGCAATGAAAAGTTGTCAAAAAAACACTACGGTAATGGCTCCATTCAACATAGAGGCAATCTACAAAAGAAGTCGAGGTTATAAATGATTGAAAAACCCGAGGGAAATGTGTGTGGGAAATATAGTCAATAGGGTAATAAAGTTTACTCCATGATCCTTTCGATGTGCGCAAGTCGTCCGTCTTTTGTCATCCCCTCAATCACTACACGAAAAGCACGCGTGATATCATTATTATAAAATGTAAGAGTAACCTTATTTTTAAGTTGTGTGGTAATAATCTGTGGATTCCAGTAAAGCGTTGTTCGCAGATCTTGCTTCTCATCAGCTTCATTAAAAGTACCATAGTTAGGGGAATAAAATTCACGAATCGACGTATAACCGCTAACCGTACTGCTGGGTAAGCCTTTGCCGTCAACGGCTTTTGCGTCATCTCCACGCCTGGTATAAATAGCAATAGCGCCACCGGCTCCGCCCGAACTTCCCATAAACGGAGGCCTCAAAACTTTAATATATGCCACATCTGTTACCGAAATAGAAGAAACAAGAGAAGCATCCGTAGGAATTTCGTCTAAAAATAATAATGGGGAGCCCCCACGCCATTGTAAAGATGGCGGACTGCTGCTCGCATTTATTTGCAAGCCTGCAACCTGGCCCTGCAAATAATTAAAAATACTTTGCGCACCCAACGCTCTCGGATCATGCACCAGGTCAAACTGGTAACCGTCGCCTCCTTTAAAAAAGCCCGAAGCGTATTTATCTTCAAGTATTTCAACCGGTGATTTGGTTTTTACATTAATAGTTACGGTTTCGAGAACTTTTCCTTTAAACTTGTTTAGCATCTCAGCCAATTGATTGGCAAGCTCCAGGTGGCGGGCATTGCCCGCAGTATCAAAAAATCTGCTATAATAGTTACCGGTCGCTGCAATATTATTCCGCAATGGTGGCAGGCGACCTTCCAGGAATTTAACTGTTAAACCTCCTAAACCTTTATCCTTGGAAAGCTGGTAATAAATATTAGTAGTATCAAACAGTAAAAATGATGGATCATTAAATGTACCGCTGGGCTCAATGGGCAAAACAATCATTTTCTTTCCCTGCATTTTATTATTGATCAATAAAACAACATTACCTGCATCTCTTAACTGTGATGGTAAAGCACCGTAGAGCTTGCCGGATAAGGTGAGATAAGCTGTATCCATTGCATAACTGAGCTGTGGCAATTCACCTTTAACAACTTCCTCCCAGTTAAATCTGCGCCAGCCATTGGTAAGCATTACAAGGTCAAGCTGCTGGCTGAGGCTATCACTGTTATTTGAAAAGTACCAGGCAGGATTAAATACTTTCCCCTTAAGATCACTCGTTAGCAGCAGGTGCGAAATAATGTGATCGCTGCTGTCAGCATCAATATCAATATCCGAAACTGCGACTGATAAATTTGCATCGAGGCTATCGGGTACTGAAATTTCAATTTCGTTTCTTGCCCGTTTATTTAATCCCCAATGTTGAACTTCCATCTCAGGATAAAAAAGGTATTCGCCGTTATTAATAAAGGTGATACGTTCAGCTAATGGGTTCCATTTATTGTTAAAGACAGTAATTGTCAGAATGCCACTTGGAAGATCCTGTATTGGAACGATGCTTTTAGCTTCCCCGGTGGAAATATCTTTGGTGACCTTAAAAACCTCATGCTGATACATTGTACCTATAATATGAACCTGTCCCAAAACAGCAGCCTGTTGTGGTGAAGCCCTTATTAATAGAGTACGGTTCTTATCAGACTGAGTTACCTGGAATGCTACTCCCGTGGTTTTTACAGGTGGCAGTTCGGTGGTAAATTGTTTGCCTTTCTCGTCTTTCCACTTTGCTGTAAACGCATCTCCGTCTTTAGGTGTAATAAAGAAATACCCCATGCCATCATGGATGACATTAAGATTTTCGACCGTCGTTCCTGTTTTACCCTGGATAATTCCTTTAATATTTACCGGCCGCCCATATTGGTCATTAGCCTTAAAAGCGACTTTGTTCAAAACATTGGCAACTATGTCGCCGCCCTCCGGAAAAAAATGGATTGAGGGAACAATCGTTATTTTTGAGCTTTGAAGAATATTGCTTTTGGTTAAAATACGAATGTCATTATTATATAAAAATGCAGTATCGAAATTGAGCATCCATTTGGTATAGGCTTTTATGTGAATAAACTTACCGGTATATGCTTCCGGAATTTCGAACTGCCCTATGGCAGTTGCGTCCAATAGGGGGCTTAAGCCGTGCAACAGCAGGTTCCCTTTATCATCCGTCCAGTCAACATATAAAGTTTTGCTCGCAATAGCGGGGAAAATGCCCTGCATTAAATAGGCTTTGAACCAAACGGTTTCTCCCGGAGCATAGGTTGATTTGTCATAATGGAGATACGTGCGCTCCTGTCCGTACTCATTTGCATACTTCTCTATAGTAGAGTCAATGTTTTGTGCATTTATTTCGGAGAATATAGAAAAGGTAATGCAGGAAAGGAATAAGAAAAATTTCATCGGGAAGATCTCAATTTCATTTTTATAAAAGTATAAAACTTTCAAATGATAACGGGTTACAAATTTATTAAAAGAAATTATTGCGATTGGAACCCAATCCCATTATAATAGTATTCGACTATAAAATGAATAATATACCCGCAAGAGTCCATAAAAATAAAAATAAAATTGGTTTGAGTTATAGAGAATTATTTTGTTAGTTTTATGCCTATTAAATCAAACAACACTATGGCAAGGGCGATTAGAAAAACTGAAATTGCAAGTAAGCTCAGAACTTTAAAAGAACAGCTCGATGAATACAAAGCTGAGCTTAAAACCGTGCATCCTACTTTTAAAATTTCCAAAAAAGGTAAAAGACTTGATAATATTAACGCCACTATTACCAAATTGGAAAGAGAGATTGAAGAGCTGAAAAAAAGGAAAGATTGATGTAGCAAGGCAATATTACAGGACTTAATTCAACAGCACTGCTGCAATATCGGTTTCTAAGTTTTATCATTGCACCCTCTTTCATATGCTGATTTTATTTTTCAATTTTCAGGAGTTATCCCTGGTTATTATTTGAACTGAAACAATAGGTATTCATTTGTAAGTAATAAACTTATTAGATCAGTTTATCCAACCTGGCATAATTAAAATCATCGCAATAGTTTTGCGGCAACCAATACAGGATTAAATGGCTTTTATAAAAGTTACCGAACAGTCTTCCCCTCACCGACACCTGGAAGAACTGTCAATTTCTCAAATATTATCGGGTATCAATAGTGAAGATAAAACGGTTGCGTACGCAATCGAACAAGCGCTCCCGCAAATCGGGAGATTGGTAGATGCTGCAGTCGATAAAATGCTTGCAGGCGGCAGACTTTTCTATATCGGAGCAGGCACCAGCGGGCGGCTGGGCATTTTAGACGCAAGCGAATGTCCGCCGACATACGGTGTACCTCCGGAATTGGTTACAGGCATTATTGCAGGAGGTAGAAAAGCGATTACTAATGCAGTAGAATTTGCTGAAGATGATACTAAACAGGGATGGCAGGATTTAAAAGATCACAAAGTATCGTCCAGGGATATAGTAATTGGAATTGCCTCCAGCGGCACAACACCCTATGTGATCGGGGCATTAAAAATTTGCAGGAAGAAAGGAATTCTTACAGGGAGTATTGCGTGCAATCCTGGTTCGCCAATAAGCGATTGTGTTGATTTTCCTGTGGAAGTTGTTGTTGGCCCTGAATTTATCACGGGGAGTACAAGGATGAAAAGCGGAACAGCACAAAAGATGGTATTAAATATGATCTCAACTACCATAATGATACAACTTGGAAGAGTGGAAGACAATAAAATGGTGCACATGCAACTGAGTAATGATAAGTTGGTAAAGCGAGGCCTACAAATGGTAATGGAAAGAACCGGCATAGAGGATAAGAGCCTGGCGAAAGCACTTTTACTTAAACATGGAAGTGTAAAAAAAGCAGTTGAAAAGTACCAATAAGGTTTGCAGTTTATTAATTATTTGCATAGATTTATATCACAAATTTTTAATCAAATTAAAACACTGCTCTATGAAGCCTACATTTCTACTCTCAGTTTTATTTTCTTTCTTTTTTTTTAAAAGTTTTTCGCAGGACACTAAGGTTTTTGCAATAACCGGCCAGGCTATTAAAAACTTTAACTGGACGGATATCAGGTTGATTGATATGCAAACCGGCGATATGAAAGCGACACTTTTTGAAAATGGAAAATCTAAATTTTCATTTGTTGATGCTGAAAATAACAAGACCGTTGACCAATTGATGTTGAAAGTTAATCCGGCATTGAATCAACAAAATGGTACCTCCAACGCCAATACCAACACTTTAGCTATCCCAAACCCTTCGCCCACAGCGTTTATGAGTGCTGCAGCAGCTTATGATAAGCGCCACGACAAATTCTTTTTTTCAGCAATGCAAACCGGCCAGCTAATGTGGATGGACACCAGGAAAAATAACGGCGTAACTTCTTTCTATACGGTGAGCCAGCCTTTGGTAAAAAATGATAATTATAAAGATGAATCACTAAATATTACGCGAATGACAATAGGTGCTGACGGAAATGGATATGCACTGTCAAATGATGGAAATCATCTGATTCGTTTTACGACCGGGAAAAAAGTAATTATTACCGATCTGGGCAATCTTGTGGATGCGGATACCAATAATGGTATTTCGATACACAATCAATGTAACAGTTGGGGAGGAGACATAGTCGCAGATGCTTTCTATAACCTGTACCTGTTTACCGCGACACGTAATGTATATATAATCGATATTGATACAAGAGTCGCTACTTACAAAGGATCTGTTCAAAATCTATCGCCTACCTATACTGTAAACGGGGCGGCCGTTGTGGATGATAATAACGTACTTATAAGCAGCGCCAATACTTTTGAAGGCTTTTACAAAATAAACGTAAATGATCTTTTAGCAACTAAAATCATTACCCAGGGACAGGTTTTCAATGCATCTGATCTTGCAAGCGGTATCCTGCTCAACGAAACAAAAAAGCAAAATTCCGTAGGTGCTGCTTCGCTTATTAATTCAGAGGTGATTGGGAATAAATTTATTTCTGTCTACCCAAATCCTGTAAGCAACGGACAATTCAAAATTACATTTGATAATAACCTGGCTGGAAAATACAAAATCGCACTAACGGATTTGCAGGGTCGTCTTATTGATTCTAAAGATGTTTATATAAAATCACGAGGGCAGGTGGAGGGATTCCAGTTGCACAAAAAGCAGGCTTCAGGTATGTATATGATCAAAATTACAGATGCTGTTAATAAAGCTGTTTTTGCTGATAAGTTAGTAATAGAATAAGAATATTACAGGTAAAATTTTAAAGGCTGCTTGACGAGAGTGGCCTTTTTTATTATCTTTTTTTTGGAAATAAATTTGCATATTACTCTGCGTAAAGAAATAAATTTGCCGGAGAAATGTTATAGAAGATAACGCTTAAAAGAAACCTTTTGCAGAATATTGAACCATACGATAACTGGCAATATATATACACCTCGGAAAATGATTTTCAGTCACCATTTTACGGGAGAGGATATAGTGAATTTGCATTTACACAAACTGTTTACAATTATTATATACATCCGTTATGGGATGAATTTGGAAGCGCAACACTTTATATGAAAGTTTTGATGGCAGACTACCAGGAGCAGTATGCAATTATTGAATTAATAGGAGAATGGAACGATGCCATTGAAAATGATATAATGATGCTGAAGCGGGATGTAATTGATGTATTCATGCGGCAGGGAATAAAAAAATTTATTTTAATAGCCGAAAATGTACTCAACTTTCACAGCAGCGATGATAGTTATTATGAAGAATGGTACGATGATGTTTCTGACGCCCAGGGCTGGGTGGTTTGTTTAAATATGTCTGAAGCAACTCAGCATGATTTTAAGAAGGCTCGCCTTAATGCTTATATAGACCTAATCAATTTTCCTCAATGGCGTACAATGAAACCTGATGTATTGTATAACCAGATTGATAATGTATTATTGCGAAGATTAAATTTTTAATCTTTCTTTTTTCTATGAATATAAAATCAACTATTAAGGAATATTTTTAAACTTCCTGTAGTATTTTTGTTCATCTGACAATTATCAATTCCCTGAATTTATGACCTGGAAACAGTTATTCATTTCTTCGATAGGAAAAAAATTCGTGATGGCCTTCACCGGTTTTTTTCTTATTATATATTTAATAGTGCATGCTTCTGTAAATGCCATGATTTTTTATGATGATGGTGGAGAAACTTTTAACAAGGCCGCCTTTTTTATGAGCCACAATTTTTTTATCCGGTTTATGGAAATAGGATTATTCGCCGGATTTCTCCTTCATATTGTGCAGGGGCTTTTATTGTGGAAGCAAAATAATGCATCAAGAAAAATATCGTATGCGAAACACGATTATCCTCCCAAGATAAAATGGTATAGTCGCACCATGGGGTGGCTTGGTACATTTTTATTGCTATTCCTGGTCATGCATTTATACCATTTTTGGGCTGGCACTAAAAATGAAATGTATTTCAATGGTCCACAGGTCAATTTGTATTATGAAATGAAGGAGATTTTTACAAACCCTTTGTTATTTACTTTATATATGGTTGGTCTTATCTCTTTACTATTTCATTTGTTGCAAGGCTTTCAAAGCGCATTCCAGACCTTCGGGATAAACCACAGGAGGTGGACGCCTATTGTAAAAGGGATAGGAGTTTTTTATGCAGTTACAATTTGTTTGTTGTTTGCATTTATGCCCGTCTCATTTATGGCCGGCTGGTTAAAATAAATTATTTGAAACGGATTCGTTTCTTTTCAAAATAAAATTAATACTAACGTATGTCATTAGACGCAAAAATTCCCGGCGGTGATCTTAAAGATAAATGGACTGACTACAAAAGCCATGTAAAGTTGGTAAGCCCTGCAAATAAAAGGAGACTAGAAGTAATTATTATAGGAACAGGACTCGCCGGGGCGTCTGCGGCTGCTTCATTGGGGGAACTGGGGTATAAAGTAAAAGCATTTTGTTTCCAGGATAGTCCAAGACGTGCACATTCAATCGCCGCGCAAGGAGGTATTAATGCCGCGAAGAATTATCAGAACGACGGGGACTCTGTTTTCAGGCTTTTTTATGAGACTATTAAGGGTGGAGATTATCGGGCACGCGAAGGAAATGTGCGTCGGCTTGCAGAAGTAAGTACTTCAATCATTGATCAGTGTGTGGCCCAGGGGGTTCCTTTTGCCCGTGAATATGGCGGGTTGCTTAGCAATCGATCTTTTGGCGGAACCCAGGTACAGCGTACTTTCTATGCCGCCGGGCAAACGGGACAACAATTATTGCTTGGTGCTTATGGAGCACTGGAAAGGCAGGTTGCCCTTGGAAATGTAACAATGTATGCACGCCACGAAATGCTTGATATCGTAAAAATTGATGGTAAGGCAAGGGGTATTATTGCGAGAGATCTCGTAACCGGGAAACTGGAAAGGCATTTTGGCCATGCAGTGTTAATATGTTCCGGTGGTTACGGAAATGTATTTTACCTCAGTACAAATGCAATGGGCAGCAATGTAACTGCAGCCTGGAAAGCACATAAAAGAGGCGCCTGGTTTGCTAATCCTTGTTTTACACAAATACATCCAACATGCATTCCAGTTAGTGGGGATCACCAGAGTAAGCTTACACTTATGAGTGAAAGCCTGCGAAACGATGGAAGAATATGGGTTCCGAAAAATAAAGATGAAAAGCGCCGTGGCGCTGAAATACCTGAAGAAGATCGTGATTACTATTTGGAAAGACGATATCCTGCATTTGGAAATCTTGTTCCCCGCGATGTTGCATCAAGGGCTGCAAAAGAAAGATGTGATGCGGGTTATGGTGTAGGCACCACGAAGATGGCAGTTTACCTTGACTTTGCTGATGCAATAAAAAGATATGGAAAAGTAGAAATAGGAAAAAGAGGAATGTCGGAGGGAACCGATGAAACGGTTGTTAGCTTAGGTAAAGAAGTTGTGGCAGAAAAATACGGTAACCTTTTTGAGATGTATGAAAAGATAACAGGTGAAAATCCTTATAATGTTCCCATGAGAATTTACCCTGCAGTCCACTATACTATGGGTGGCTTATGGGTCGATTATGAACTTATGACTACTGTGCCGGGCTTATATTGTTTAGGAGAAGCTAATTTCAGTGATCATGGCGCTAACCGCCTTGGAGCATCTGCGCTAATGCAAGGTCTTGCAGATGGATATTTTGTAATTCCATACACGCTTGGTAATTACCTGGCCGATGACATAAGGACTGCAGCAATTCCTACATCTCATCCTGCATTTGAAGAAACAGAAAATGAAGTAAAGCAGAAGATAGAAAAATTAATGGGTATAGGTGGAACAGAATCAGTAGAAAGTTTTCATAAAAGATTGGGAAAGATCATGTGGGAGAAATGCGGAATGGCACGTAATGCTGAAGGGCTTATTTCGGCAATCGAAGAAATAAGACAGCTCAAGACGGAATTTTGGTCTAATGTAAAAATACCCGGCTCAATTAACGAATTAAATCCAGAACTGGAAAAAGCGGGAAGGGTAGCGGATTTTATAGAGCTCGGAGAATTAATGTGTATTGATGCACTCAACAGGAAAGAAAGTTGCGGAGGCCATTTCCGGGAAGAAATGCAAACTCCCGAAGGGGAAGCAATGCGTGACGACGCACATTTCTCGTATGTAGCAGCATGGGAATATACAGGCGCCGATGAAAGATTAAATAAGGAGCAATTGCATTTTGATGTGGCAAAGCCAAGCCAGAGAAGTTATAAATAAAAATATGAGTATCAAAGATTGGATAGATATTATTATTAAAGGGCTAGCTCTTATTGGCGTATACATTGCAGCTATAAATTATAGGAGCCAAAGAATAATTAAAAAAGGTGAATGGTTAAAATCTTTATTTGAAAAATTCTACGAAAATGAAACTTACAAACAAGTTAGAAAATGGTTAGACTATAATGAACTGGAAACCAAAATTAATTCAGATGACAACACTATTTCTGATGACGAAGAAAAACTTACAGACTTTCTAAATTTTTTCGAATTCATAGCAAATCTCGAAACAGAAGGCCAGATAACAACTTCTGATGTATCAAATTTATTTGATTACTATCTTAAGAAAATAAAACTATCATCTGTTTGTGTAGAATGGATAAATAAATATGGGTTTGAAAAACTTAATGGTCTTTTAAATAAAATAAGTTAATGAACAAGCAAGATTATTTATTTGTATACGGAACGTTAAGAAACGATTACAACCTTAAATTAAAAAATCAGGTAGCAGAAGATTTAGAATATGTAGGACGGGCTAAAATTGAAGCTTCACTATACGATTTGGGAAAATATCCTGGTGTAGTTAAAGAAAAAAATAAAAATGAAGTTATCGGAGATGTATTTTTAATTAAAAATTCTGATAGAACATTTAAAATACTTGACAGGTATGAAGGGGATAAATTTACCAGAGATAAAAGTCGAGTACGTTTAAGATCTGGAAAATCAATTGATGCATGGGTTTATTGGTATAATCAGAAACCTCTCGAAAAGCAAAAAATTAACTATAAAGACTATCTGAATTATTTGAAATTTAAAAAGAAGAAACTTCAATGGAACATTACATAATGAATTTGACTTTGAAAATCTGGCGGCAGAAAAATGCTGAGACAAAAGGAATGTTTGAAACTTATGAAATGAAGGATATTTCATCTGAAATGTCATTCCTTGAAATGTTCGATGTATTGAATGAACGTTTGATTCATGAAGGGAGAGACCCAATAGCGTTCGACCATGATTGTCGCGAAGGTATTTGCGGTTCATGCAGTATGTATATAAATGGGAGGGCACATGGACCGTGGCAAAAAAATACAGTGTGCCAGTTACACATGCGGGCTTATAAAGATGGAGATACTATCGTAGTGGAACCCTGGAGATCGGTTGCTTTCCCCGTTATTAAAGATCTTGTTGTGAATCGCAAAGCATTTGACAGGATTATCCAGGCCGGTGGTTATATATCAGTAAATACGGGTAATGCTGTTGATGCAAATGCAATACCCATTGATAAATACAAAGCCGATGAATCGTTTATGGCTGCATCCTGCATCGGTTGCGGGGCATGTGTTGCAGCTTGTCCTAATGGCTCAGCTATGTTATTCGTAAGCGCTAAAGTTTCTCAACTTGCATTGTTACCACAGGGTGACCCGGAAAGAAATTCAAGAGTTTTGAACATGGTGGGCCAAATGGATAAGGAAGGCTTTGGTAATTGCGGTAACATTTATGCATGTGAAGCTGAATGTCCCAAAGGTATTTCAGTAGAGAACATAGCAAGAATGAACAGGGAATATTTGGGTGCTTCACTATCTTCAGAAATATAGAAAATCCTTTTACGAATATTTAAATTTGGCTGTAGTTATCATCGTGATATATCAGTTATTACTATGCCAATAAATACATTGACGTCTCCTTGTTTTTCAGATAATTTGTTAAAAAAGAGTTTAAAGCCATTCTTTTAGTTGTAAGCGGCGTTAAACATTAGTTGTAAGCGGCGTTAAACATATGTTATTCGGTTATTCTTTATAAATAATATCATAGAACTTAGATGAAAATTCTTAGCCTATATGAATAAAATCTTATTAATAGCCTTCTCTTTTATATCCACATCTTTCATTTCCTGGCAGCCAGACTTTGCAACAGCCCGTACAAACAGCCAAAGAAAAGCATGAACTTATACTCTTAAATTTTTCAGGCTCCGACTGGTGTGGTCCCTGCATGCGTTTGCGCAATGAGATTTTTGAAAATAAAATATTTTCTGAGATGGCGGATAATTCGCTGGTGATGATTAACGCCGATTTTCCGCGAAGCAAAAAAAACCAACTTGACAAAGAAAAAGTAAAGCAAAATGAAATACTTGCCAATAAATACAATCCGAATGGTTTGTTCCCATACACCTTGCTTATGACCCCTGACGGCAAAGTATTAAAATCATGGGAAGGTTTGCCCGATGCTACTCCAGAACAATTTACAGCAGAAGCTAAAGCTATCTGTGATGCACATAAATAGTGTAAAAGTGCAGGCGCAGGAATTTAAAAAAGCCATGAAACTCATGGGCAACGCATTTGAAATTACTGTAGTTGCTGCTGATAAATAATGGGCCGGTCAATGCATTGATCATGCAGTTAATGAGATTAAACGAATAGAAAAATTACTTACCACTTTTGATGATAACAGCCAGGCTAACCAGGTGAATAACATGGCTGGTATAGAAGCTGTAAAAGTAGATAGAGAAGTATTTGATCTTATAAAGCGTTCCCTCCGTATTTCAGATATTACACAAGGCGCCTTTGATATCACATATGGCTCTATTGATAAAACATTGTGGAATTTTGATAAAACCATGACTTCGTTGCCAGATGCGAAAACTGCCCGCAACATGGTTCACCTTATTAATTATAAGAACGTTCTACTTGATGAAGCAGCCAGTTCGGTAATGCTAAAGGAGAAAGGAATGCGAATTGGTTTTGGAGGGATAGGCAAAGGATATGCAGCAGAAATGGCAAAAAAATTATTAAAAGAAAACGGTATTCAAAGTGGCCTTGTCAACGCATCCGGGGACCTTGCTGCGTGGGGGCTACAGGCTAATGAAAAGTCCTGGACTGTTGGCATTACTAATCCTGATGAGCCAAATGAAATTTTTTCTTATCTCAATATTACTGATATGGCAATTGCGACCTCCGGCAGTTATGAAAAATACGTGTTGATTGACGGGAAAAAATATTCTCATACTATTAATCCTAAAACAGGATTGCCCATCACAGAAATTAAAAGTGTATCAATAATCACTGCCAATGCAGAAATTGCAGATGCAATGACTACACCTGTATGTATTATGGGAATAGGGGCAGGCATAGACCTTATTAATCAAATGAAAAATATTGGTTGCATTATTATAGATGATAACAATAAAATTTACGCCTCAAAAAATATCAACTTAAAATGAAAGCTTATTTAACTGCTTTATCATTTACCTGCGTTGCTGCATTTGCAATGCTATTTTTTAATTCATGTACAACCGTAAAGCCTTATCAAAAAAACAGGCTTAATGATTCCGAAATGATATTGGGAAATAGAAAAGTTGAGAAAACAGAACTTAATTTTCAGTCATACCGGGAAGGTGCTTCAGGTGCCAATGCAGGAAAAACCGGCGGTAGATGCGGGTGTAATTAATCATTTATTCCTTTAGGTTTTATCTATAAAAAATGAAAAGAATTTTTTTGACAACATTGGGTCTTGGCCTGCTCTTAACCAGCATCAAGGCTCAAAACTCCTCACTAGATACAGCTTATCAAAGCAGGAAATTAAAAGTTGATGAGATCAATCTTGTGTCAAGTTATTATTCGCAAAATGGCAATAATGCTTCAGTTACGGGAGGGATTGGTTCTGAAAAACTAAACGATATCGCAAACGTTATCGATGTAAACCTCGTACGGTATGACAAATATTTGCGAAAGCATACCCTTGGTATCGAATTAGGGATTGATCACTATACTTCTGCTTCGTCCGATCTTATAGATCTTAAAGCTAATTCATCAGCTTCTCATGCTGATACCCGGATATATCCATCAATAAATTATACTATTGAAAATGAAGAAAAAGGTATCACGTTTGGTGCGGGCCTTTCATCCTCAACCGAATTTGACTACCAGTCCTTTGGTGGAAATATTTCGTTTTCAAAAAAGACAAAAAATAAAAACGGTGAATTAACTTTAAAAGCTCAAACTTTTCTCGACCAGGTTAGCCTGATAGCGCCTGTTGAATTAAGAACTCAGCAAAATAGTCGTGACGAAAATTATCCCACGACTTCACGAAATACATTTGCGGGTTCAATATTCTATTCTCAAATTGTTAGTCAACGATTGCAGGTAATGTTTATGGTAGATGCCATACAGCAGCAGGGATATCTAAGTCTTCCATTTCACCGTGTGTATTTCACTGACGGTTCTGTATACCAGGAAAATTTACCTGGTAACCGGTTCAAGCTCCCATTGGGTATCAGGGCCAGTTATTTTTTACGAGACAAATTTATCATTAAAGCTTATTACCGTTATTATCATGACGACTGGGGGCTAGTAGCGCACACTGCTAACGTGGAAGTGCCTGTTAAGATAACGCCGTTTCTCTCTGTAAGCCCTTTCTATAGTTTTTATAATCAAACCGCAATTAAATATTTTGCACCATATGGTGCACACACGCAACAGGATCAATATTATGTAAGCAACTATGACCTCTCTAAATTTGCAAGTAATTTTTATGGTGCAGGGCTGCGAATCGCTCCCCCAAAAGGCATATTCAATTTGCAACACTTTAGTATGCTGGAATTGCGATATGGACATTATACAAAGAACATCGGTATGAATTCAGATATTATTTCAATGAATTTGAAATTCAAATAGGAGCCGGCGAATAATTTTATCGTGAATTATTTGTCGTGTTAAAGTCAACATGCAATTGAGTAGCTTAATTTTTAAAGAATACTTTATATTGATAAGCAGGAGGTGATTCAGAAGAAAATAATATTTTAAGCACTCGCGGAGAGTATTGAGTTTATTGATAAGTTTCCCGATATGCTGATACATGATATGGGCAGCGGCCTTGCGATAACCGCACTGATTACCTGGCTTCAGGAAGTGAATGGCGAACAACACCTCTTTGGGTCATTGGCTTATTTGAAAAAACAAATGGAGTTCCTTTCACCTGCACGACGGAAGGGTAAGGACATTGGAAGAAGCCAGACTATGGCATGATGGTGAAGCAAAAAAATCGAAAGAGCTCATTGTGAATTTGACCAAAACAGACAGAGATAAGGTTATTAATTTTTGAAATCGTTGTAAACGCAAAATTGTCATCTCAAAAACAAACCTCTTTAAAACGTGCATCTTCCATTTTATAAGAAGGCACGAAGCTTTTATCCATATATTTTTTTTGGAGATCTTTCTGAGCAAGTTCAACAAGGTCTGCAGTTTTAAATACAGCATTTCCTTTACCACTATTCCACGCACTTTGCCACAATATCGCCAGGACCCTTGATCCTTCAGCAATATTTTTTATAGTTCTATCACCTAATGCATCCCACATTTTATCATATTTTCCAAAGCCCGCGGAAGAATTCCACACTTCGATTACTTCTTCAGGAGGTAACAAGTGTATGGTATCACGCATCAATTGTAATACTCTTTTCGCAGCACTCTTCCCGTTTTTATTTATCAAATCTTTGGTAGTAACTCTTTTGGCTACCGCCTCTATTCCTATAAAGAGCAATTCCATTTTTTTATCTATCATTACGGTTTCGTAATCAGAGTGCACCCGATCCTCATCTGCGCCGGGAGTACCATGATGTAAATACGAAACATGTAGAGTCTGGCAGGCGTCTCCGACATAGTGCGACATCGTACCCCCTGCTGTGATGAAGCCTACCAGGTCTCCTTCTTCAACCGATTTTATCATCTGATTGTACATCTGCCATACCCTGAAGGGCAATGCACCCGTTCTCGGCCTCAGTTCCTGACAGCCGTTGCTATTGGTATGCAACACCGGGGCAGCTATGTCCATTAGCCTGTTAAATTCCAGCCAGAAATCCAGGTCGATATTCGCATCGTTTGCCAGTGCTACTTGCAACAGGCTTTTGTTATTCATGACCGCGGCATTTGTTTCATCAATGTCAGAAAAATGATTGCTTGAATCCGAAGGTCTTGTTGATCTCCAGATAATGTCCGCGACGTCAGCGAGTGGAACAAAATCTTTTGTATATCTCCCGCCTACCGTGTTTGCATTTATCATATCGGTATCGGCATATCCAATATTTTTTTGATTGGCTTTAAGCAATTTTGAAAGCTTACGACTTGAAACAAGTTCACATGCCTTTGCTCCAACTTTGAAGTGACCGGTTTTTCCCCATGTATTCACCAGGTCAAGATTCCAGTTGCGAACGAGTTCTACATCCAATAAATTGCACACAGTGCTCAGGCAGGTAGCGAGAATGTAAGGCTGCCTTTTATTTACACCTGAATCCGCGAATTCATGCATACCCCAAAGCACGCCTAAAGGATAATATTTTGTTGTTGATGAACCGCTTACCGCATTTTCATCATCTTCAAGCTCCAGGAGAATAAGGCTTCCCGAATCACCATGCTTAACCGTAAGCGTTTTATTTTCATTGCTTTCTTTTTGAGAAACATTATAGGTCCTGGGGCCAATTAAAAAATCGCAAACATATTCGAAGCCGCCAACGGATTTATATCGATAAAAAAGCGCCTGTATTTCACCTTCAAACTTTTTTCCTGATACAGCACCGAATCCAACAACCTTTTGATTAATAAGCTTAAGTGTAACGTTATTGGTATCAAGGTCAATCATCTTTTCGAGTTGGCCTATTCCATATACTTCCGTCTTCCATTGGTTAAGAT
>JBKJRY010000125.1:0-6963 GCA_046593045.1 Chitinophagaceae bacterium
GTTATTCTGTGCTCATACCAGCCCGGGAAAACAGATGTAAATTTGCAGGTGCCGGTATCATCTGTTTTTTGAAAACCTCTTAACCATGTTTCATTTAAGGTATTTTCTTCTTTGAAGTCGGAATAACGCCCATCAGAATCGCATTGCCATATATCAACAATTGCATTTGCAATTGGCTTGCAATGTTTGTCTTGAACGATAAAAATATACTCTAACGGTACACCTTTTTTATTTTCAGTAATATCAATCCTGTTTTATTTTTCGTCTATATAATAAGGCCCTATAGGTACAAGGTCGCATAACCGGATCATTGCAATCGTTAAGGAGTACAGTGCTTTCACTTTTTTTTCCTAAATAGAAAAATGACCCGATAAATGAAAGGCTGGTTAGCGATAGAAATTTATTCCTGTTCATTTTGACGATGTTTATCTTTAAAAATATCTGCCGACAAATGTGTGCCTCATTATATCTATACATTAACAAAAGAGCCGGAGTGGAATGTTTCCAGGAGGATAAGGAATTTTTCTAATGGAAATTAATTGTGAATCTGGACAGGAAAATTAATTTACCGGGACATAAAAGACCGTGACTTTATTTTGTCATTTTAGCAATCAGCCTGCTTCCCGGAATTGGCCTGCCTGAAAACAGGAGTGCGAAAACCTTCACAATTATCCGGTCTCGAAGCCATGATTTCCTGTATGATTTATCCTTCTTTTCTCCGAAAAGTTTTTTTGCCTTTGCCTGTATGCCGTATAGGATTCTGTAATCATAAATAACCGGGTGGTTTCGTAGCCGTTCTCCATATGTTTCCGGCTTGCCTTCTGCGATAGCTGTTGCGCAAAGCTTTCCTGATATTACTGATGGTAAGATCCCTTCTCCCGTCATTGGCTGGGCAAGGCCAAGAGCATCGCCAATAAGAAATACATTGTCCCGGTGGCAGAAACTAAGATGATCTGCCTGGAAAATAATATAACCATGCCCCTTCATCTTATCAAGCATTGGGCGCGATGAAACGGGTATAGTTCCCGGCGTGCCATTACCTTCAAAAAAAGCACGGGCTTTGCTCCATGCGGGCAGCACTTCTCTTGCAACCTTAGTACCCGTACCAATATTCATCCAGTTGCCTTTGGGCACATTCCATGAATAGCCTTTCATATCATCATGTAATAATATTTCCGGTTCTCCATCCTCACCTAAACGGGTAGTCGCAATTTCATCAGGGTTTCCTTCAAACTCCCTTTCCTGCGTTCCACATTGAACATCATTTTTTCCGGGAAACAAAGCCCTTGCGACGGGACAGTGAGTACCACCCGCTCCTATGAGATATTTAGCTCTGTATTGATTGTCGATTACCCAATATTTTTCACTGTCTTTTTCTATCTGCCTTACATTGTGGTTTTCTATTGTCTCTACGTTACTGCGCTTCAACAAAAAGTCATCGAATTCATAGCGGCGTACAAAATATCCATCAGATTTTACAGTGTATTTCTTACCATGAAAGCTGATGTGAACTTTCTTCCATTTCCATAACCCGCGGGTATATTCTTTTGGAGATATTCCAAGAACATCCCAAATAGGCGGAGAAATCCAGCCGGCGCAAAGCTTTACCCTGGGGAAATTCGCCCTGTCAAGTAAGAGCGTATGCAATCCTGCTTTAACAAGCGTTGCAGCGCATGTACTTCCGGACGGGCCCCCACCGACTATTATTGCGTCGTATATTGGAAGCGACGATTTTTCAGCACCTGGATTATCCATTGTATAAAATTACGCTTTATACATTTTGAAATAATTGTTCGATAAAAATATTCCTTTGTCATCAGGGCTCTCGGAAATTAATAATAATGCGATAACCTAATACAAGCAAGATCCACAAATGCGAAATAAAATTTGTTCGTGAATTAAAACACTCCTACATTTGGAGTGTACTACTTAGCTAATACACTATGATCAGGATAAAAAATATGTCTTTCGGATACCATCGAAAAAAGCTCCTCTATAAGAATCTGACCCTGGAGCTTAATGCAGGAAGCATTTATGGTTTGTTGGGAAGAAACGGAGCAGGTAAATCAACCCTTTTGAAAAATATCATTGGCTTGCTGTTTCCAATTTCCGGGAGTATTTCAGTCAATGGTTTTTCACCAAAAAGGAGATTTCCTTCTTTTCTTGAAACTATTTATTTCATTCCTGAGGAGGTGTATGTTCCTTCTTTAACTGCCGCCAAATACGTCAATTTATTTTCACCATTCTATCCTGCTTTCAACAGGGAACAATTGAAGGATTACCTCAAAGTATTAGATGTAGATACTGAAAGCAAGCTCAATAAACTTTCATTCGGCTAGCAAAAGAAATTCATTATCGCTTTTGCGCTGGCGTGCAATACCAAATTGCTTTTGCTGGATGAGCCTACTAATGGTCTTGATATACCATCGAAAAAAAGATTTAGAAAACTCATTGCTTCTGCAATGCATGATGATCGCATAATCTTTATTTCCACGCACCAGATCAGGGATCTCGACAATATGATAGACCGGGTTATCATTATTGAAAATGGTGAATTATTAGTGAACGCATCGCTGAATGATATAGGAGAAAAGTTGTGTTTTAAAAACGTAGAAGTATTGCCGGAAGACACGGCTGTGCTTTATGAAGAAGATTCCCTTAAAGGTAAATCTATCGTAACGAAAAATACGAGACATGAAAATACGAAGGTAAATCTTGAGCATCTGTTCAATGCGGTCTCAGAAAATCCTTCCATTGCAAAAAAAATATTTAACAACTTAAACTCCCCGGATGAACAATGTATTCAATGTTAAAAGATTTGCCTGGTTTTTTAAAAAGACAATAATGGAAAGGCCTGTTCAACTCGCTGGTTTCGTGTTGCTCACCCTGGCCGTAGATCTGCTGGTATATGCCTTTGCTAAATTTACCGGTGGTTTTGACGTGGCACAAAATGCATCATTCCTGATCGGGCTTATAGGTGGCGGTTGCTTGTTGGCTTCATTTGTTTATGGTCACTTCTCGTCCAATGCAAGTGGATCTTCATTTCTTACACTACCCGCATCGCAGTTTGAAAAATGGCTTTGCGGAATACTGATTACGGGGGTACTATATGTGGCTATATTCCTTCTATTTTTTCGGGTGATGGATTCAATTTTTGTATCAATCTATCATAACAGCCTTGATAAAAACGGCCCCTTGTATAAAGAGATGTACGATGCAGTTCAAACTTATCCATTGGATGGCTTTGTTGCCAGCAGGGGCTACATGATGTTTTTAAACTTTGCCGGTGGAATGTTGATAGGCTCTTTGTATTTTAACAAAGCTGCATTTATCAAAGTTGCTTTAATTGTGGTTGGATTCCTCTTTGGCGCTTTCCTTTTGAACCTGTTTATCGCAAATTTATTTTTAAAAAATGTAGATAATGCATTCCCTTATTTTCTTGTATGGATAACTGTGGGTAAAGAACGGGGACGCCTGGAACTGCCCGGTAATATTTTATACACGTTGAATATTATTTTCCTTTATATTCTTCCTGTTATTTTATGGGGACTTTCCTTTTTAAGGCTTCGGGAAAAAGAATTCTAAATATTATATGAATGGAGTTTAGAGACAACCAGGCTATTTATATCCAGATCGCGGAGTATGTATGTGAACAGATTCTTTTAAAGAAATGGAAGCCGGGAGAGAAGATCATCAGTATAAGGGAACTTGCCATTGCAATAGAAGTGAATCCAAATACTGTACAAAGAGCCTATGATATTTTACAACAGAATAATATCATTATCAACAAACGCGGTGTCGGTTATTTTACGGAAGAAGATACTGTAGAAAATATTTTGACTTTCAGGAAAGAACAGTTTATGGAAAACGAACTGCCTGTTTTTCTTCGTAACATGTACCTGCTGAAAATTGATATTAAAGAAATAAAAAACCAATATGACCAGTTTGTAAAAGATAATTTTTCAAAATAAATTCAATATGAAACTTACTACCAAAATACTCCTGGCACTTTTACTATTGTTTACATTAGGCTTATTTGCGTCTAATGCGGTTTTGAAAAGCGAGTACGGGAAAAGAGATAAAAATGATATCTACTGGACGTATGGCAAAATTCTCGAGAAGCCTTTTAAATACCTCAGTATTGAAGGAGGTAATATCACAAGCATAGCGTACGAGCAAAGTAAGGCATCATCAGTAAGGGTGTTTAAAGATTGGGAGGGATTTAAAGATGGCAGGGTGATAGCCAGTGTATCGAATGATACATTGTATTTAAGTTTTCCTAAAGCTGCTAAAGACCAGTATGAAAAACAGTGGTTAAAATGGATTACGCCTGTACGTATTTTTTCACCGGAATTACTTACTGTAAAAGGTGTTGACACTAAACTTGAGATGTTTAAACTAAAACAAAAAAGTATTTCTGTAAATATGTCTGGTAAGTCTTCCTTCGAGATTGAAAGTATGATCACGTCGCTTGATTCACTCAATATTTCCGGCGAAGATTCTTCATCAATGCAAATTGAAATGTCCCCCGATTATAAGACAACTGAATCATTTCATATTAATGCTCTATCAGCAAACCTGCACGGTTATTCAATTTTAGATGTTGGCCACGCACAAATAGATTCACTGAAGTTTAATATCGATGATAGTTCAGCAATATTGCTTTCCGGAGGTACATTGAAGAAGAATGACATGTATAATTTTAAAGGGGCAGATCAATAAGATTTAATTTCTCCACAACATTTATCCTTTGAAAACCGCGACAAAAATTTGAAGGTTAAAAACGTTTTGTATGAATTTTTTAATTACCTGCTGCATCATTTATTTACCGTATGCAGTTCCTGTGTTGATGTGTAACCTTATTCCTGATATGCACCATTTTCTTTCCAATTTCCAGGTCAACAGCCTTCTATTCTTTTCTGTAATTTTTTTCTTGAGTTATTTTGATTTTACGAGAGGGTTTAAAGGTTAGTTTTAAATGTTCTTTGAAATTTTTCACTTCAGCATAATTTATTTAGTCAATCAGAATTTGAAATTAATTTTGACCAAATGGAATTGTATCAAATTATTAATACTACGAGAGGAGACCTGGGATATAGCTATTCATTATTTGAGGATGTTATTGCTGTGTGCACTCTTCAGCTTACTTATAAAATATTCTTAAGAACTTCCCATACATTTTCAGCAACAACTTTATGCCCTTCCGCCGTTGGATGAATTCCATCCTGTTGATTAAGTTTTGCATCGCCACCAACATTTTTTAATAAGAAGGGAACGAGGGGTATATCATTCTTCGCAGCAAGTTCAGGATAGATGTCTTTAAATTCCGTTGCATATTGCTGCCCCATGTTTGGTGGAATCTGCATGCCTTCGAGGACAATTTTTACACCAGGATATGTTGATTTCACTTTGTCAATAATAGCCTGCAGATTTTTTTTAGTTTCTGTTAATGGTATTCCACGAAGGCCGTCATTGCCTCCCAGTTCAAGAACAAACACAGCAACTGGTTGCCTCAAGATCCAGTCAATGCGACCATTGCCCCCCGCAGACGTTTCGCCGCTCACGCCTGCATTTATTACTTTGTAATTGAGATTCAATGAGTTGATGGTATTTTGTATTAATGCAGGATAAGCTTCAGTTGGATCAACGCCGTAGCCTGCGGTAAGGCTGTTGCCAAAGAAAACTATGGTCTTTAATTTTGCTGATGAATCAGGAGAAACTGCCCTATCGGTCTGCTGTTCGTTGACAGCTGTTTCTTTGCTTTTATTGCCGTTACAGCTCAGCAGCAATATAAATAGGAAGTAAATATGGAAATGTGATTTATTCATTAAATAGTTTATAAAAATTTATTACAAGCAGCATTTAAAATAAGAATCAGGTAATTTTATCGATAATGCGTTTTACAGTTATTTATGTTATAAAATTATGCCAGTTATTATTAACCGCCGTTGCATTTAAAATGAAACCTAATGGAAACTATTCTTAATCTGCACGAGGTGAGCAAAATATATAAAAGTGGGAGCCGGGAACTTACCGTTCTTGACAATGTAAGTTTTTCAGTAGAACAGGGCTCAACTATGTCTATTGTAGGCCCGTCAGGGAGCGGTAAGACTACTTTACTTGGCTTATGCGCAGGGCTTGACCGTGCTTCAACCGGAAGTGTTGAATTGCAAAATACAAAGCTTGAAAATTTAAATGAAGACCAACTTGCTGCTGTAAGAAATAAATATGTTGGCTTCATCTTCCAGAATTTTCAGTTAATGCCTACATTAACAGCAGTAGAAAATGTAATGGTGCCGCTTGAACTCCGGGGTGAAAAGAAAGTGCGTGTAAGATCAATGGAACTTCTTGATAAAGTAGGTCTTGCAGACCGTAGCCATCATTATCCTGCACAATTAAGTGGTGGTGAGCAGCAACGTGTTTCAATCGCAAGGGCCTTCTCCAATAAACCGCTTATTTTATTTGCTGACGAACCTACGGGTAATCTTGATGCAGAGACAGGCGCCATAATAGAGAAGCTGATCTTCGATCTGAACACAGAAGCAGGGACTACACTTGTTCTGGTAACGCATGACCTGGAACTTGCCGGCAAAACGCAACGTATTATACAATTGAAAGGTGGGAAGATAGTAGCTGATAAACTGATACTGCAAATGGTATAATCTCTTTTATCAAGAGGGCATTAAGACGCAAAGGATCACTAAGAAGAAAGAAATAATTGCTACGAAGACACTAAGGCGCAAAAGGGGCGGGGAGAAGAAAAAGAATTGATAGTAAAACACAAAGATTCACTAAGAAAGAACTTTGTGTTTCTTCCGCCTTCGCATTTTTGTGGCGGTATTAAAAAAGACTCATGGATCGAAAAATAATTTCAACTAAAGAACTGAAGCTTCATAATAAAGGCCATAATTTTTTATGGCTTATGCGCATGGCATGGCGCGACAGCAGGAAAAGCCGGTCACG
>JBKJRY010000368.1:0-7552 GCA_046593045.1 Chitinophagaceae bacterium
GAAGCATTTGTCGTCATGGAAAAAAGTTGCTTTCGTATCTGATCATCATTTGATAAATACTTTTGCAAAATTCTTTGGTTACCTGCTACCTTATGAAGTGCGTGTTTTTAAAAATACAAATTTGTAGGAAGCAAAAAAATAGATTGCTGAAGCATAAGTTGTATTTTACTATCACTACTGCATAAACGCAAATATGGGCGAAGAAATACTACATCTTATTCCACCGGGAATCATTAAGTTTATTCTTGTCCTTTTGTTTTCATTACTTATAGGACTGGAGCAGAGAGGCCGTTATATCAAGGAAGAATTTGGAACCCGTTTCGGCACTGACAGAACCTTTACGCTGATTGGGATTTTAGGATTTATTCTTTACGTCATCAGCCCGCAAACGCTGCTGCCTTTTCTCGGCGGCGGATTTGCAATTACGATTTTACTGGCGATTAATTATTACCAGAAAATAATTATACAGAAAAAGTTTGGCATCACTTCCTTTATTATTGCACTGATCACTTATTGCCTTGCGCCGCTGGTATTCACACAGCCAACGTGGCTGGTTCTTTTGATTGTTGTTTGCGTGGTGATCTTAACGGAATTAAAACAGACGCTCTTTCAATTCTCAGAAAAATTTGATAACAATGAATTCATCACGCTTGCAAAATTTCTTGTGATTGCCGGTGTTATCCTTCCGTTGCTTCCTGATCGAATTATATCCACGACACTCAATTTTTCCCCCTATAAATTCTGGCTGGCGATCGTGGCGGTGTCCGGCATTTCTTACTTCAGTTATTTACTTAAAAAATTTGTATTCCCAGATTCAGGAATTATTCTCACCGGCATATTAGGCGGCATGTATAGCAGCACGGCGACCACGATTATACTTGCCAAAAAAAGCAAAGAGCTTCCTGAAAATAATAAAGTGGCCGCTGCAATTATTCTTGCCACAACGATGATGTATGTACGTTTGTTTCTGCTTGCCCTGTTCTTTAATAAAAATATAGCGATGGCACTCGCTCCATCATTTGCAATCTTCGTTGTATTGTCTTCTCTTATCGCCCTATACTTTTTAAAATTTCATTCCAATAAAAAACAGCAACCCGATGTAAAGACATTACCACCTCATACCAACCCGCTTGAATTTAAAACCGCTTTAATCTTCGCAGGTCTCTTTATATTTTTTGCTGTTATTACAGATTTTGTAACCAAACGTTACGGAAGCGGCGGAATAAATGTTTTGTCGTTTATTGTCGGCGTTACCGATATAGACCCTTTTATCCTCAACCTGTTTCAAAGCAAATTAAATATTGCGGATGCTGTAATTGTGATGGCTGTAGTGAATGCAGCAACAAGCAATAATTTATTAAAAATGATTTACGGAATTATTCTATGCCACAAATCCCTGCGACGGCCTTTGATTGTGGGTTTTAGTATTTTGATTATTGCGGGATTGGTGATGTCGTTTGGGTTTCTTTGACTTTAGAATTGTATGTTCCAACACCCTTCATCTCTTGATAATTAATAAACAGGAAGTTTGATTTACGGAAACTTGTCTTAAATTTGTAGACAAGTGTCTAAACTTAAATACCATGGCAACCGTACCAACAAATATTACAACTAAACTTGACAAAGAAATTTCGAATATAGTTAAACGTTCAAATTTTGACAGAAAGTTCATTTCTACGAAAAAGGATATCACTTATTCAGACTTCCTCTCAAATAAAATGCTTATGATTTTCGTAATCAGGGAGGGTGTACCTTATTCTTTGTTTAACCTGATTCGACACCTGACACCTTTTACTGATGATAATTGGGCGAATTTTTTAGATATTTCTACAAAATCACTTCACAGATATAAACAAACTTCAAAGAGCTTTAAATCTATTCAATCAGAGAAGATAATTGAAATGGCAGAGGTTACTAATGTTGGGCTTGATGTATTTGGAGATATGGAAAAATTTAAACTATGGTTAGAAACACCAAATTTTTCGTTAGGCAATTTGACACCATTAGAGCTTTTAAAAGATTCATACGGAAAGGAATTGGTAATTAGTGAATTAACAAGAATTAACTACGGGATACTATCCTAAATGGAAGCATACAGGTTATCACGGGAAAAATTTGCAGCGACCTTGTCAGGCAGAGGTGCGGCACTTAAGGGAGCAAGATGGAATTTAATTGGAGTAGAACTTATATATACTGCAGGTAATAGATCTTTGGCAATGGCTGAAGTAGCTGTCCATTTTACTTTAGCAACACTACCAGGTGACTATATGATGACTACTATTTTTATTCCAGACAATATATCAATTCAAAAATTAAATATCTCTGATTTACCAACTAACTGGAATACATTTCCTCACCCGTCAACTACACAAACAATAGGTAACAAGTTTATTGCTGACAATAAATTTTGTATCCTTCAAATTCCATCGGCAGTAACTCAGGGAGATTATAATTTGCTTATTAATCCAAATCACCGGGATTTCAAGCGAATAAAAATTATAGCAACCGACAAATTCCCATTTGACAAAAGAATCTTCAAATAAAACAGCAGGCGCAGGGTAAGTAAGCTTGCAACAACTTCTGCCGGTAGGCTGATTAAGTAAATATGATTATTCATAATCGCAAAAACATTTACGTCTACACATTTTTCTTTCACTATGAATTTCAGGCTATCGATAATTACATCTTTATATTTATCTGGTTTTAAAAGATGCTTCCCTGTCCGAATGTTCATCCAGGCGGGCATTCTAAGATTGTGGCTGTAAAATATTGTGAATGATGGGTGGTGATAATAGAGCAGTTTATTTGCCACGAAGATATTCCCCCCGCTGATGGCGCAAGTTTGGTAGTAAAGGTTTTGTGATGTTAGCTATACTTGTGCCTTGAATGCTAACTGTAACTTAATTCAACTAATCCCTTTATGCCGTAAAACTCTCTTGCACTGCTATACTTCCAATCTTCTTCTTTTGTTACAAAACCTGCTTGCACCGGGTTTTGATGTATATAAAGCAATTTTTCATCAAACATTTGCTGTCCTGTAATTTCAAGCGGTTTGTTGTGCTGTTGCCAGAACTGCCAATCTTTGTTATTGCCATTTTTCTTTCCGGCTCTTTCCATCATCCAAATTATCCACTCTTTTCTGCTCTCGTGCACATTATTTTTAATAACTTCTTTAAGTTCCATTGATGTATGTTTTTTCATATCTCGAACAATGTCTTCCAGTTTATCTTTCTTGCTACCGATAATCATGTGAACATGACTCGGCATTATACACCATCCATAAATTTCAAGGGCTTTTTTTTCCTGGCAATATTTCCAGGATTCAATTACCACTTGCATATATTCCTCTCTTACGAAAACATCTATCCAATTGACTGTTGCAAATGATATGGAATATAGTTTATCGTTATCATGAAATTTATATTTTCTACTCATAAATTAAAAGTACAAATCTCTTTACTACAACGCACAAGTATGGCTCACCCGCAAAGCCAGGCTACAAAACTTGCGCTAACGAAACTTTCTACATACTTGGACCAATGTGGGGGCTGAAAAAATTTGAATTGCGTCATTACGCAGCACAAAAGTGTTGGTTGAGTTATATTGCAGTTAGTATCCCAGAGACAAGCGGATGACTACACCAGGGAATTGGGACTAAAAGTATTTATAAATGAAAAGAGATCCTTATTCAGTATTGAAGGAAATAGCTAAAGAGGTTTATGAAAGAGATAAGAAATCCTTGGATTTCTTTTTTGAATATTCTGATAAATTAATAACCTGGCTTATTGGTTTTGCTGTGGGTGGTATTTCGTTAATGGTAGCAAATTTTACTACACTTAAAAGTTCTATTCCTAAGAGTAGCAATCTAATTATTCTGTTTCTTTCCTTAACTATAATATTCGGTTTCCTCTATAGGTTAACTGCCTATTTTTACATAAAAAAGAACAAGAATTTAGAACATTATTTTTCAGGGGTTTTTAGTGACGTTGATATGACACCTGTTGTTGCAGAAGATATTTCTACTGCTTCAATCGAAGATATGCTTATGCATATAAAATTGGACTTCGGACAAACTCCCGAGGACTTTAAAAAAAATAGCCAGCCCTTAGTATTGGAATTCTTAAAAGAATATTATTTGTCTTTAATTGATTTTTCAAAAAAACAATTTTATATAGCTGCGGATTCCTTAGCTGAAACTTACGAATTGGTATATAAAATCAAAAAAGATATTTCAATTACTCGTTTGGAAATTGCTTTTGGATTGAAACAGACGAAAAGTAATTCTATTGGTTTTAATGCTAAGCGTTGGAGTAGCGCAATTTCCTATTTTTTTTCTTCATCCATTATTTCGTTTTTGATCTGTATTATAGTCATTTGTATTTTATTCTTTCTATACTAATAACTCGTTATAATTTAACCGCATAGAATTAGCGCAAGGTCACTTGCGCCCGAATTTAAAAAAAGCTTGCAACAGTTTACGAGGAGAAGATTAAATTTTATATGATGATAAAATTTGAATTACCTCTCTCTACAGCACGAAAGTGTTGGTTGGGTTATATTGCAGTTAGTATAACAGGCAGAAGCGGATGGAGACCTTGCGCCATTGAAAGGTAATTATTGATAAACTTTCAATCATCATCATTTAAGTCTTTCTTTGTTTTTCTTGTCCGGACATTTTCTTCTACTTCTTTCAACTTATTTTCCCAGTCAGTTTGGAGATTATTCCATTGTTTATTTATTTCTGACTGTTCAGTAGTGCGCTTCAAATCAATTTGACAAGAGGATAAGATCGTAGTTTCTTCGGGGTCTAATTCTGTTTGTTGCTGTAATAGTTTAATTAGGTTATTTAAGTCGATAAGTTTTTCTTCATATTTTTTAAGACTCTCAAAAGAACTTAAACGAAAATAATATGTTTCCCAGTCAGTCGGATCTATTTTAATTGCTTGGTTGAAATCATCTATAGCTTTATAATTTGATTTGTTTTTTTGAAAACAAAGACCCCTATATTTATACGTAGCTGCCTTTTGTATTCCATTTTTGATGGCAAAATCAAAACATTCTTTTGCCTTCTCAAATTCTTGTTCCTTAATAAATTTCACCCCGGAAATGTTAGATTCTAGTGCTTTCATTTCTCTTTTAAGAGAATGTAAGTCTCGCGATTCGTTCTTTAAAGACGAAGCAAAATTTGGATCATTTCCGTAAGTGCTAACTCTCTTTTTCTTAAATAGCTCAAAAAGCTTCATGTTAGGAGTTTTGGTAATTGGGCTTCTTCTAATATTTATTTCAAAAATTAATAAATTTTATCCTTTGCTCACAAGCTACGGTGAGCTTCTTTTTGATTAGGCACAACGTACGCTTGCACCAACAGTGGAAAACAATATTAATTTACATCTTACCATATGCTATGTTCAATTTTAAAAATCGCATCTTCCTTAATGGTTAAAAAAGCTTTATGAATAGAACGTTTACTTACGTTCTTTCTTTTTGTTTTCGTTTCCATTATATTATCAATCAACATTGATACAGAATAACCTTTAAAGTCGGGAATGGATTTGCAAAAGTTATTATACTCAATTAAAATTTTCTGTAAAACATCAATCTTATTTTCAGTCTGATTATTCACTGCTTTAATCCTACGTACAAAATCTTTAGATTTATTTACCTCTTCCTTTTCCATATTGATGATACATTTTACAATTTAAAAGATGCAATTTATTTTTACATCTTTATATTATACTTTATTCCATTAACAATTTGCGATTGGGAACCACTTTTAAGTTTTCCTTTATAAGCAGGATTGTCAATAGAAGAATAATATTCAAAAGTTGCATTACCAATTCTCTTTATTTTACCTTGAAAAGCGTCATTGTCTATTGAAGAATAATATTCCAGCCTAGTACCGTCAATACTCTTCAATTTTCCCTGAAATGCAATATTGTCGATTGAAGAATAATATTCAAACATTGTCCTGTCAATATTTTTCAGTTTTCCCTCGAAAGCATCATTGTCAATCGAAGAATAATACTCAAAAGGAATTCGGTTAATACTTTTTATTTTACCCTGAAAAGCTCTATTATCAATTGAAGAATAATATTCAAAGATTACATAGCCTATACTTTTTACCTTTCCTTGAAAAGCTCTGTTGTCGATTGAAGAATAATATTCAACATTTCCTGTTTCGTCTGCGTCCCAGTCATTTATCTGCCCATCTACTGATATATTTATTATCAAGTTTGAATTAACTCTAAATGATACAAAATCTAATTCGCTGTGTTTGTCTAGAGTTATTTTGGTGATACTTTGTGAAAGCGCAAACATAGATGCAGATAGTAAAAAAATAGTAACCAATAAATTTTTCATTATATCATTAAAAAGTTTAGTTCGATTACACGTAATCCTGAATTGCTGCAGCTTAAAACTAATTAATTGCGGCAATCCGCCCAAATGGGCCGGGACAGCAGTAGATAATAGGTGAAAGTGGATTCTTGTGAATAGAAATTGCTAATGATAGAAATCTGGTGAATGGCTTGTTAGAGTTTTGAGTAAATCAAAAAACTCCATTGATATAAATCATCTTCCCAACTGACATACCTCATGCTATCTTATCGGCTGACAGGTTACTTTAGCCTTCTTTATCAGTTACAAAAAAACAGAGAATAGTACATCCTCCAATCATAAAAACATCTTGCTACCATTGTAGCGAAATCTGCGATGATATCATCAAAGCTGATGGTAAGTCATTTTGCTGCAACGGCTGTAAACAGGTGTATCTCCTTTTGAATGAAAATAATCTTTGCAACTATTATACACTTGATAAAAGCCCTGGTATAAAAGCCAAAGGAAAATTTATTTCAGAAAGATTTGCTTACCTCGATGATGAAAGCATCATAAATAAACTGGTGCAGTTTCGCAGCGCTGAGCAGGTCAATGTTGTTTTTCAATTACCACAAATACATTGCTCTTCCTGTATCTTTTTGCTTGAGAACCTGCATAAGATTAATGAAGGCATTATAACGTCCAAATCAAATTTTCAGAAGAAGGAAGTTTTTATAACCTACAATCCGCAGGCTATCTCTTTGAGAAAGGTGGTGGAATTGCTGGCCTTTGTTGGCTATGAACCCGCTATTAGTCTTAACGACACCATAAAGAAAAAGCCAATAAACTTTAACCGCCAACAGATTTATAAAATTGGCATTGCAGGATTTTGTTTTTCAAACATCATGATGCTAAGTTTCCCTGAATATTTTTCAGGAGGAAAGATTGATGAAGCAGGGCTAAAAGAAACATTCACCTGGATCAATCTTGCATTATCATTGCCGGTATTGTTTTTCAGCGCCTCAGGTATTTTTATATCCGCATGGAAAGGGATAAGGCAAAAGTATTTGAACATTGATGCACCTATTGCTTTGGCAATTGTAGTAACATTTGCAAGAAGCTATTATGAAATTATCAGCGGCCATGGTGCCGGCTATCTTGACTCCGGAACAGGTATTGTATTTTTTTTATTAATAGGGCGATGGTTTCAGAATAAAACATATGATTCTTTTTCGTT
>JBKJRY010000006.1:0-7040 GCA_046593045.1 Chitinophagaceae bacterium
AGCCGTTTCGACACTTCATCAACGGTTCACTTTCGTGCAACTCTTTTATACTCACCTGAACTCTTTATGAGCCCTTTTCCTTATCGCTCACTACCGCAACTTTTGATTGAAGCAGCATAAGGTAGTTTGTAAAACCCGTCTGCACAGCGTTTACGGTAGACCTAATACCATCTTTTGTACAGCATTTTAAAGAACTAAAAAAAATCCTTCAAATTCATGGCGCACCCCACGAAGGCTGAATTTAATGTTACTTAAAGCAAATCATTATTTAATTTAGCACCATGGTAGTCATAAAAAGTCATGCAGAGTTTCAATCGCACTTAGGTAAAGAGATTGGCGTATCGAAATGGCATAAAATAACCCAGGAACAGATTAACAAGTTTGCCGATGCTACCCTTGACCACCAGTGGATACATATTGATGTAGAAAGAGCCAAACAGGAAAGTCCTTTTAAAACTACCATAGCGCACGGTTACCTTACACTTGCTCTTATACCTTACTTCTGGAAACAGGTTGCCGATGTGCAGAACCTTAAGATGGAAGTAAATTACGGCATAGAACAGCTCAAATTCGGGCAGGCCGTAACCGTAAACAGTGAAGTGCGGTGCAGGGTTTCGCTTAAGTCAATCATAAACCTTAGAGGCATCACCAAAGCCACGCTCTTTATTCAGCTTGAAATAAAAGACCAGCCAAAGCCTGCGTTTACCGGCGACACTTTATTTCTCTATCACTTTATTTAAGGGGCCTATTTGTTTAGTACGTCTAAGCTTAGCCGTTAAATATTTTTATGTTCGCCGTTTATGTTCCGTACACTGGTAAAGTACTATCACATCCTGACTGTATAATCCTTGCTTGCTTCGTCAATATCTTTTGTTTTATAGGGGATGTTTACACTGCTGGCAAGCTTTTGTTGCAGGCGATAGACCCTGCCGTCCCAACTCCAAACTTCACGGGCCAGTCCCGGAACGCCTGTTATAAGGTCAGGGTAGCCGCGTTTGCCATTTAAGATAATTTTTAATGCCTGCCCGATTTTGCCAGGCTGCGGCTGGTATTTCCCTGAATTATCTTTTGCATAGAAATGATAATTCCGCAATGGTATACCGAGAGGACTGGTAGTTACCATAAGAAATATCTCTTCTGATCCATCGCTGTTAAGATCGGTAGGATACACGATAAACAATATTTTTGGCTTTCCCTTTTTTGTCTTAGCCAGCGTATCCTCACTCGTTATGCCAGTCTTTTGTGCCAATTCGTTCTTTTCCTGGTCACTCAATTTTGTTTTCACATTTGAAAAAAGCATTGCAGCCAAAGGTGTCAAGGTAACTTTTTCAATTGGAGTATTGGCGGAAATGGCGGATGCTGCACCCTGGGACGGCTGGCTGCCCGTGGTATTATTTGCTGCAACATTTACCGCTAATGTTTTTACATAAGCGGGACTTATCACTTCCTCAATTGACTTATCGCTTTTCAAATTCACCTGGTTTTTCTTGTATAGTTTATAGGTGTTGCCATCCCAGCGGCACATATTTATGGGTCCCTTTGGAAGGTTGAAGCCCGGCCCTTCCGGTGCTCCGCCCACCAGGTCGGGATAGCCACTAACTCCGGGGTACCGTGCATAAAAACGGGGAGCGGAAACATCTGCCTGGGCTACATATTTCCCGTTTTTATTTTTGATAAACAAATTCAGGTCGGGCAGCCATTGGCCAAAAAATGTACCCGAGGTTCGTATAAAAATTTCCTCGATGCCGTCTTTATTGAGATCTGTTGGATAAACTTCTACATCCAGGACACCATTGTCTTCGCCGTTAGGATCCATCGTCAGTGTACTCTTATCGTCTTTTTGTACATATACCCCTTCCGCGAAAAAATTTTTTTCAGCATTAGTTATTTTAGTTTTTACATTCTGAAAAATAATTTTTGCCGTTGGTGATAAGACAACGTTGTCCTTTAAATTTGTTTTGATATCTACCTGGGCGCTTAGCTGAATGGTAGCAGCAAGGGTTATGAATAGAAAGAACACTTTCATAAAAATCAGTTGAGAGGATTAGGAGAGACTATCCTAAAATAAAAAAAATAAATTATATCTTTTGAAATTCGGGAGTGATTTCTGCAAGATTTTTTAATGGCCGCCTTTTTTTAGAAGAAGATGGTCGTAGATGCCGTCTCGATTAGTGTAATGACAAATGCATCAAAGTTCTTTCATCCATTCCCATTCTCTCTCCTGGTGGGTGTCTTCACCTGACATTCATAAATCATAGCTTATCCATATAATGAGTAAGTATTTTAAATTCATCCTTACCTATCCTATAAAAACCGGCTGATGAAAATCGGTAATCTAAAAGATCATTGCATAGCTGCCAATGGGGCTGTAGCAGATTATAATGCATATAATCCAATTTTTCTCCCGCCATTTTGCGTTCTGTTATTAATATCGCAAGTGGGTCTCTTTGCCAGAAGATATAATTCCTATCTTTTGTTCAGTGGCGTATTCATTTAAATTTTGCCCGCTCGTTCTCAGTCTTTTTAAAAATATATGACCTGTGAATTTTTCGAAGCTTTCTTGTGGTGTCTCTTTGTCATTCATCTTTAATTGTTCCCACAATACATGAATATGATTGGGCATTACAACATATCCGTAAACATAAACGAGTTCATGCTTAACAAGCCATTGAAAACTTTCCATTATGATCATTTTCATTTCATCTTCTTTAAGCAGATGCTTCCAGTCTTTAATTACCGAAGTCCAGAAATAAACCTCATTTAATGACTGATGACTTTTTCTTACTCCTGAATATTTAAAAACACCTGACATTCATCTAAGATAATATTAATCCAGGTAACAAATGTCCGGTGAGGACACCGGCCAGGGAGGAGGCGCCTGTAGTTGTGTTGTTACAACGGTGGCGATTACTGCAATATACTTTTTCGTATTCTTTATTTAATGTAATGTTTATTTGTTGAATTTCTACCAGCTGACTTGAAATAATGTTCTCTGCCATTCTTTTTACAGCATGGCCGTTTCTATATTTCAAAATCACTTTAGCCATATTAATTCCTGCCTGGTGATGCGGCATCATCACTTTGGCAAAAGCAGCCTCTATATTTTTTAATTCATTTGTTGCAGGCATATCTTTCATCATGGTATTCATCGTTGCATCCCCCGCTTTTTTATTTCATTGGGTAGAGTATGATATGCAGACAACAACAACTGTTTCATCATTTTAATTTCAATTTGCCGTTCGGCAATAATGCTTTTTACAAGCTGTATCGTCACTTTATTGCTGCCATGAGCAACTTCATACACCCGCCATCTCCACCGCCGCCTGGTGATGCGGTATCATCAGTTTTGAAAAGTCTGTTTCTGCTACATTCGTTTGCTTCACCGTATCCATATTCATCATCATGGTATCCATCTGCGAAACAAAAATGTTTTTAGATGCATCCTGATGCATGTGATCCATTTGTTGCATGTCATGCTGTGCAAAAGCAGGACTGGAAAGCAAAAGGCAAATCAATAGTTTAATCATCATTTTTATTTTTAAGAACTGTTAACTCAATCACATCGTGTTTTTAGATAAATTTTTATACACCACCCCAAGCACTAACCCAAACATCCAGTTAGCAATAAAGAAATAAATCATTCCTACCGTTGTTAACTGATGAACTCCTATAAAGCCCTGCCCCAGCAAGGGAAGAACAATGCATCCATTTATTAACTAGGGAAGCAATGAAAATAGACTTCCTTTCAACCATGCTTTTCCGGGGAGCAATTTTTCAAAAAGATACACATACATTAATACCATTGCAAAGCCTGTGATGTAATGAAAGAGTATCCAAAAGCCTGTTGTTTTTGTTAACGATAGAACATTAGAAGGAAGGTATTGCTTAGTATGCAGCAGAATTAGTTTAAGCAAACCGCCGCTTTCTGCAGCGATCTGAAATAAGGATGCTGCTTTCAGAAATATTGTGTTTACTGTGATGGCAATAAAGCCGGCAACCATCGCTTTGTAAAATCTGCTATGCTTTTTCATCTTTTATTCTGTTATAAACCCATACTTTTTATAAACTGCTTTGCCATTTTCGCTCACCATAAAATCCATAAAATCTTTTGCCGCTTTTTTGTGAGGTGCTGCCTTTAGCATACCGGCAACTGATATTGCTTCAATATTTTCTTTGGCAGGAATTTCAATCATCTCAACCGGGTGCCCAATCATTTTTTGATAATACGCTTCGGTGTACCAAACGGGAGCGGCATCGCTCTGGTTATATAAAATTCGCATCGGTTTTTGACGGTGATGTATCTGGGTTAAATAAGTGGCACTGTCTTTAACTTTGTTGTCCATAATAATTTTTTTAAGTTCTTCCCCACCGGCTTTTACATACGCTTCTTCAATGCGCTTTCCTATACCTTCCCATGCAGGGTTTGGCATGCTTATCCGCACTTCACTTTTGCCTAAGTCTGCAAGCCCTTTAATATTTTTAGGATTACCTTTTTGCACCATAATGGCTAATTTATTTTTGCCATACACTTCGGTTCTGCTAAACCATTCAGGGGTTTGATCAATCCGGTTTTTGCCTGCAGTGTACACATCAGGTTTTAAAGCGATACGCATGTTTCCAATAGTGAGTGTACCACCTTCAATTTGTTTTGCTAATATTCCCGGAGGTAGTGTTTCCACAAAAATCCTTTTATACACCGGGTAAGCTTTTTTAAAGGCAGCTATCAATTCATCAATTACCATAAATTGATTTCCACCAAAGAAAACTACCAGTTGCGGATCATTAATATCACCAAACAAATCGGGCACATTATCCACACCCGGTACGGTAAACATCACAGCACTTTTTGGTGGTGTATTCCAGGGTGGATCATACTTATGCTCCTGTGAAAAGCCATTACTTATTTGTAACAGTATTGCTAAAAAGATATTTGTTAAGATCAAAACTTTTTTCATTGTACTTAATTTTTATAATGGAGAATTATGGTTTTATAACAGACCAGCCTTGTGCCTGCCTGATGATAAGTTCACCATTGCCGCTTGGTACAATGGCTATAAAATCGTACAACTGATCACGGTTTATTTTCCTTTCTTTCAAGGTATTGTTGCATTGCGAAACAATCACTCCCTTTTCAACCAATGCCTTTAAATCATTTTCACATTTACTGCCGAGTATATAAACATCTGTGCCACCACTAAAAGCAATTAACTCAATTTCTATTTTGCCAATAAGCCTTGGGGCGGTTAAAGGATTATTAATATTACGGATGATTTTCTCAATAATCTTAGGGTCGTTGTTATCCATTTGATAAATGGCATGGTACATTTTATGGGTGGCTTTGGCACCGGTAAAAGATTTGTTCTTTTCAAGAGCGTTATCGTTTGCTTGTGCGGTGGCTGCTGTTGTTATTAAAACAATGCTGAGCAATAAAAAACTGATTTCTTTCATGTTGATTAATTTTTATTTTGTTTGTCTTTAAAATCTTTTATAGCGGTAAAAGGTCCGAATTTATGTTGTTGTTCACTAAATGAATCTACATAAGGCCCGTAGGGAAAATCAATTAGTTTCTTAGCAATGTTTTTCCAATCCTGCTTTTGGTCTTTGTGTGGTCGTGGCTGGCTATTTACAAAAGCTGCTATATCCCAGGCTTCTTGATCTGTTAGTTTGGGATCGTGGTAATCAGTGCCGAAAGGCATGTTGTTTTTTGCGAACCCGGCAAAACTGCTTATGCGGTAAAGCCCTGCACCATCGTTATAACTGTGTTCACCCCACAAAGGCGGGTAGATATATCCGGTGCCTTCTAAATTTATTTGCCCCATCCCATCCTTACCATGACAGCTTTGGCATTTGTTTATATAAACTTCTCTGCCTGCAATCAGGTCTGCAGCTTTGTCTAAATATTTTATTTTCATCAAACTCGTTCCTCCTTTTGCAACACCTTTCGGTATGCCATCTCCCAGCCATTTCATGTAAGCATACATAGCTTTCATTTCGTGGGTGTTACTATCTAAAGCAATACCATTTACACTTCTTTCAAAACAATCATTCACACGATCTTAAATGCTCTGCATACCATTGTTACGGGCACGAAACTGGGGATAGGTTGAATAAACTTTTCCATAATTATTTCCGTAAGGTAATGTGCCTCCCTCAAGATGACAGTTCTGGCAATTCATACCATTGCTGATATGTGCAACTGTTCCTTTTGGCCCCAGGTAGTAAGAGGTATTTGATATGAGTTCGCGTCCGTACCATATTAATTTACCGCTATCACTATCCGTTGGAATCTGGTATTTATTCCATCCACGCCAAACCGTGTCAACAGGTTCGGCAGCGAGGTAAGCGGCAAATGCTTTATCTGCTTCTTTTCTTTTTTAAAAGCTAACGATAGTTTCATTTGCTATAACAAAGGCTATGATGATGAAAAGTAAGATAGGTAACCAATTCGCTTTCATGACGAGAACTTTTATTTATATACTTTCAAAAACGTCTTCACTTTATACAACTTAAATATGGTCGACCGGTATGTCAAGTTCTTTTGAAATATCACACACTTCAGGATCAGGAATATGTTTTACCCAATGTTGCCATGCATACTTTATAAAGCAAAAATGAAGTAAAGCAGTAATTAATAAGTAAGACATAACCGGTGCTGCATATATCAATAAAGTAGGATTAATAGCCATTAATGGCCAGGGAAGAAAGAGTACCATGCCTCCACGAATAAGGCTTTCCCTAAAACCCATATTTAATATGATGTCGTTGTCTATCCATCTCTTTTTTAAAACAGTAAGCGGTACTATTTTTATTGCTTTTGCATTGGCAGGTATCTCTTTTTGGGTTGTAACTGCCGTTGGAATTGTTGTGATTTTATTTTCTGATAGGCTTACAATGCTTATGCTTAAATCATTATTCAACACATACACCTGTTTCCCATCTTTAGAAAAAACAATGGCCTGCCTTGGCTCTTTAAATCCCCCAATGGTTTTAGTATTTGTAAGTGTAGCAACATCAACTACAGAAATGGTATTATCCATTTT
>JBKJRY010000028.1:0-3129 GCA_046593045.1 Chitinophagaceae bacterium
CATCCCTTAATGAAGAGACTGCGTTTGAAGGTACGCCTCCATTTTTGGAAAAGCAATTTTAAACCACTCGGTATATTTTTGCGGATGCGATTGGATGGAATTTTTTATTTCTTCAACCGGTTTGAAACAGTAATCACTTACTTCATCGGCATTTGGTAAAATTTCACCATCATAAGTTCCCATAAAGACATGATCAAATTCATGCTCGGTTAAGCCGTTATCAAAAGGAGCTTTGTAAATAAAATCGAAAGCTTTTTTTAATGTTACCTGAAAGCCCATTTCCTCTTGTAACCGGGTTGTGGCAGCTACTAGAGTTTCTTCGCCGGGTTGCGGGTGGCTGCAGCAGGCATTCGTCCATAAACCTCCGCTATGGTATTTTTTATCCGCTCTTTTCTGCAACAGCATCTCCCCTTTGTCATTACAAATAAAAATGCTAAAAGCCCTGTGGAGCAGGGCTTTTTGATGAACTTCCATTTTTTCCATGGTACCCGTTTGCACATCTTGCTCATCTACCAAAATAACATCCATAACTATTGATACGGTTAATATAAATTGAATTGGCTTCTTAAGCCTGCTTTTGCCACAATATAGGCTTTGCCATAATTGGGAATACGGATACGCTGCTCCATGATATTTGCCGGAGCCGTTTTTTTAATTTTTTTAAACAGCGATAAATAATATTTGTAAGCCACATACACACCAAACCTTGCCTTGGTGGGCAAATTTAAAATGCCTTCGTAAGCATTTTCAAAGTCGGCAGCAATATCATCTTCAATCTGCTTTTTCATGCACGATGTAAAATTTGTAAAATCCACTTCCGGAAAATAAGACCTGTTTAATTGTTCATAATCAGCTTTTACATCCCGTAAAAAATTAACCTTTTGAAAAGCTGCACCCAGTGCCTGCGCCGATGGCTTCAGATCATTGTACATGTTCTTATCACCCTCGCAAAAAACATACAGACACATCAGGCCCACCACTTCGGCGCTGCCATATATATAATCTTTATAGCCATTGCTGTTGTATTCTGTTTTACTCAAATCCATTTCCATACTGCTGAAAAAAGATTCAATAAGATCAGGGCAAATATTATAATCCCGTACAGTGATCTGGAAACTGTGCAGTATCGGATTTAAACTTATGCCTCTGTCAATAGCGGCATAGGTATCTTTTTTAAACTCAGTAAGTAGTTCTTCTTTTTTGTATTGATGAAAAGTATCTACAATCTCATCTGCAAAACGTACAAATCCATATATATTATAGATAGGTGTACGCAAATCGGGATGCAACAGTTTTATAGCACTGCTGAATGAAGTGCTGTACTTTTCAGTAACAGCCTTGCTGCATTGTTGACTCACATCGTGGAAAAGCTTTATCATTTCCGAATTTTAATTTTCGTTTAAAAGTAATTCTTTAGGTTTAAAACAGGTTAATTACTTATGTACAGATCTTTAATTGTTATTTGTTTTCTTAACCATAATATTTTGTTGCTTCCTTTGCAACCACCTCTCCACTTATTAAACTGGGAGGTACCCCGGGACCCGGTATTGTTAATTGACCGGTGTAAAATAAGTTTTTTATTTTAATACTCCTGCAGGCAGGCTTTAAATTTGCAGTTTGCATTAAAGTATTTGCCAATCCGTAAGCATTGCCCTTAAAAGAATTGTAATCATTTACGAAATTACTTACTGAATAGGTTTTTTTATATATGATTTCCTTTTTTATGCTTTGCCCCGTGTATTTTTCAAAGCGCTCTACTATTTTTTCAAAATATAATTCTCTCAATTCTTCTGTATCTCCCTCCAATCCGGTGGCAACAGGTATTAAGAAAAATAAATTTTCCATTCCCTCTGGTGCTACTGTTTTATCAGTTACTGAAGGGGTACAAACATAAAACAATGGATCGGCAGGCCATTGTTTTGTTGTATAAATCTCTTTTCCATGAATCTCAAAGTCGCTGTCAAAAAACAAGGAGTGATGTAAAACAGCTTCCAGTTTTTTATTTAATCCTACATAATATAATAAACAACTTGGCGCCATCACTCTTTTGTCCCAGTATTCATCACTATAGCTTCTACAATTCTGAGGCAGCAACTTTGTTTCAATAAAGTGATAATCGGCAGCGCCAACCACCACATCAGCATCATACAAGTTGACCGTTGATAGTTGACCGTTGACCGTTGTTACAGCACTTACACCCTGAGCCTTACCTTGAGCTACTTTTATTTCATTCACATCGCTGTTGAAAATAAATTTAACACCCAGTTCTGTTGCCACACTAAACATGCCTTCTACAATTTTATACATGCCTTCATGCGGATACCAGGTACCCAGTTTTATATCAGCATAATTCATCAGGCTGTATAAAGCTGGAGTATTTTCTGGCAAGGCACCCAAAAACAAAACAGGAAACTCCAGTAATTGTTGCAATTTGGGATTTTTAAAATGCTTGCTGATGTGTTTTTTCATGGAAGTAAACACATCTAATTTAAAAATACCCTTTACCAGGTCCCAGTCTAAAAATTCAGCATAAGATTGCCCGGGTTTATGAACCAGTTTATTAATACCAACTTCGTATTTATAAACAGCTTCTTCCATAAAACTGTCCAGTTTATTTCCGCTGCCGGATTCTATACTTTCAAATAACTTTTTTAAGGCTTCATAATTTGCCGGAATATCCATCGGCCCATCTTTCCAGTAAACACGGTATGATGGATCGAGCCTGTCCAATTGATAATAATCCGAAACTTTTTTTCCAAAACAATTAAAAAACCTTTCAAACACATCGGGCATCCAGTACCAGCTTGGGCCCATATCAAATGTAAATCCTGCTTCTTTTAATTGTCTTGCCCGCCCGCCGGGTGTTGACTGCTTTTCCAGAACGGTAACATCCCAGCCGGCTTTAGCCATAAAACAAGCAGCCGATAACCCTGCAAACCCACTTCCTATAATTACTGCTTTTTTCAAAGTGCTAAAATACGGTATTGAATGTAATAGAAAACAGTGCCGGTGGGTATAATTTTAATTAGTACCTGGTTAACTGTTGCTTCAATAATTTACGGGCAAAATGAATTCGGCTTTTAATAGTACCTAATGGCTCGGCCAGTATATCTGCAATTTCGTGGTATT
>JBKJRY010000160.1:0-7614 GCA_046593045.1 Chitinophagaceae bacterium
AATAGCCGAAAAAATAAAGGTAGCCGCGACGCTCCATGGATAAAAAGGTAATCCGTCACTGTAACATAGCAAGAGACCATTGAGCGTTTTAGGGCGGCCCAATCCTGCAAGAGGTGAATTACTAACCCAGACGAGGAAATTAGAAATTAAAAAATAGGTTGTCGGAGCCGCGATTGCCGCGATTGCAATACGGCCTAAATTAAAGTTTTTAGCAAAAAACCCAAAAACGGTTAACGAAGTAAATAAAATATAATTGGTGATTTGTCCCTCATAAAAGCCAGGCATATTTCCTACCCCGTTCCTAAATAATATTTCGTACAAAGCATCTGAAATAAACATGGATAAAAGTGGAAGCAGGAAAGCGAATTTTTTATCTTTTATTACAGCTCCAGCAAAGATGGCCATAGCGATTTGCGGAGCAAATCCATAAGGCCTTCCTGGCATTATTCTATACAAAGAAGCAATAACGATTAATAAAATAAATCCTGCAACAATTTGCCTTGTAATTTTCATAATTATACTTTGACGCAAAAGTAAGTATAAAAATTTTTTTATCGGAGAAGGTTTTGGGCAATCACCAATTGCAGATGCTGATTTTAAGCTTACATTGATAGCAAATAATTATTTTTATTACATTGTAGATGAAGAGTGAGTTTTTTTAAAAATTTATAAAGGAAATCAATTGATATGGCACATCATAATTCCACGGGAACACTCGGCGAGAAGATGGCAATTGAATATCTTGCCGGAAAGGGTTTTAATATTCTGCATCAAAACTGGCGGCACGGCCACTGGGAAGTTGATATTATTGCATCACTTAATGATGTGCTACACTTCATTGAAATCAAAACCAGGAGAACAAGGAAGTTTGGCTACCCGGAAGAAGATGTTACAAAAAAGAAACTCATAAATCTCATCAACGCTTCAGAAGAATTTTTGTATTTATATCCAGGTTGGAAGAATATCCGGTTTGACATTCTGTCTATAACATTGTTAAAGAACCAACCCGTAGAATATTTTTTTATCGAAGATGTTTCTATTTAATGATTGCAATACATTTAAATAAATAATAGGGGCTATTTGAAATTAGCTAAACGCCGCGTGGGAAGGTGTAGTATTAGTGGAAGCGACCATTAATAAATCTGCTATAACCATAGCTGTGACAGCTTCAAGCACTACCGGGACACGTAACGCAATACAAAGATCGTGTCGCCCTTTTACAGAAAATGGTTCAACGTTGCCTGTTTCAACATTGAGTGTTTGCTGTTCCTTTGGTGTTGACGAAGTTGGCTTCACTACAATTCTGAATACAAGATCGTTTCCATTTGTAATGCCCCCAACAATGCCCCCAGCATGATTGGTCGCGGTTGTACCACTCTCACTCATTAATGCATCGTTGTGATCGCTGCCAAACATTTTGGCTGCCGCAAAGCCAGCCCCGAACTCTATCCCTTTAATAGCAGGTATAGAAAAAACAGCATGGCTTATAAGTGCTTCCGCCGAATCGAAAAATGGCTCACCAAGGCCTATTGGTAAATTGCTCACAGTACATTCCACAATACCACCAATAGAATCTTTTTGATCAATCGCTTTTTGTAATCCTTTCTCCGCATCCTGCTCACCTCCTATTTCAAGAATAGCCGCATGAACATTAATAGTATTTCCGGGAGATAATGATTGAATAATTTTTTTTGCAACTACTCCTGCGGCTACAACAGCCACTGTAAGCCGGCCGCTAAAATGACCGCCTCCCCTGTAATCTTCGAAGCCTTTGAATTTTTTACTTGCTACAAAATCCGCATGGCCAGGCCTTGGCACTGCCCTTTGCTTTTCATAGTCCCCGCTTCTTGTATTACTGTTTTTGAATAAAATGGTGATGGGAGCTCCTGTAGTTTTCTCATGAAAAACTCCGGATATAATTTCAGGTATATCATCTTCCTTACGGGGAGTTGTTCCCTTAGCTCCGGGCTTTCTTCTCTCAATATCTTCATGAAAATCATTTACTGAAATCCCTATTCCCGGGGGGCACCCATCGATATTTAATCCAACAAAGGGGCCATGCGATTCCCCAAAAATGGTTACCCTGAAAACTCTTCCAAATGAATTCATTCTTTATTTTTTTATCATTCCGGTGCATATGTTTATATCGCACATTATTTCTAATACCCGTATTCTCTCAATTGTAACTCGTTATCTCTCCACTTTGGCCGCACTTTTACAAATAATTCAAGAAAAACTTTTCGCCCGATAAATTCCTCAATATCTTTTCTCGCCAGCGTTCCCAATTGTTTGATCATCTTTCCTCCCCCACCTAAAACAATACCTTTTTGAGTTTCCCTCTGCAGGATTATGTCCGCGGATATTTTTGTAAGCGTCGCTTTCTCCTGGTATTCCTGTACCAGCACGGTGGCATGATAAGGAATCTCATCCTGGTATAAATAAAAGATTTTTTCTCTTATTATTTCGCCCACAAAAAATTTAGTTGGAAGATCACTAAGATTGTCATCATTATAAAATGGTTCTCCTTCCGGCAATAAAGAAATGATCAAATCAAGCAATTCATTTATCCCTGCTTTCTTTAGTGCCGATACAACAACAACTTCTTTACAATAAGGTTTTGGTGAAAAAAAATCTTTTGCTTTTTGAATCAATGTTTTATCTGCAACATCAACTTTGTTGAGCACGACCAATGCAGGGACTTTTAGGCGAAGCGATGAAAAGATTGTATCCGCTTCCTCAATATCGTCCTTAATATCTGCAATGAGTAAAGCTACATCCGCGTCTTCAAGACTTCCCTTCACAGCCATCATCATTTTTTCATGAAGTTTGTACTTTGGTTCAATTATGCCCGGCGTATCAGAAAAAATTATTTGATAATTTTTATCTGTCAATATCCCTTTGATACGGTGGCGTGTAGTCTGAACTTTTGGAGAAACTATAGCAAGTTTTTCTCCCATCAACGCATTGAGTAAGGTACTTTTCCCGGCATTTGGTTTTCCAAAAATATTTACAAACCCTGACTTCATATATTCCTGCTAAATTAAACCATTGAGTATTAATGATGCCAACAATAGTCATAGGTATTTGACATCGACATCTTTCTTCAATTCCAGCGCTGATAAAAAAATATACTTATCCCAAAGCCCTGGAAGCTATTTTTCATCCACGAATTTGTTGTTAATGCAGGTACTGATAAATGCAAATTATGGTGGGTTCAGAAAATAAAATTGAGGAAAGAAATAATCGTCGCAAGTAAGCAACAGCTATATTAACGAATTTGCCGGATTACATTTCTAGAGTAATTTATTTCAAGCGAAGGTTTAGGTAATTAGTTTTTCTTAGCATTAACTGCATTCAGGCCTTTTGGCCCTTTTTCTACTTCAAAACTAACTTTGTCATTCTCTTTAACAGGTCCATCCAGTTGATTAACATGTACAAATATACTTTCCTGCGTCTGGAGGTCTTTAATGAAACCGAAGCCTTTATCCTGGTTAAAAAAAGTGATCACGCCGGATCTCACAATGTCCTGTTCACCTTCTTCGTATTTCGGTATTCCTATCTGCATATCTTCCTGCTTGAAAATCTTCATTTTTTTGGGGTCTGGCGGCGAAGACGAAATATTTCCGTTTTCATCAATATAAGCCATCATGTCTTCGAGGGATTTTCCCTTTTTGACATTGGCCTTACGCTCTTCCATTTTTTCCTTTTTTTCCTGCCGTTGTTTTATTTTTTTCTTTTCTTTTTCTTTTTTACCAAATGTTTCCTGCGATTTCGACATAGTGATTTTTAATTATTTTAATACGGTAAATAAATACGGGAACAACGTGAAAGGTACTCAAGCCTAAACAAATCTCCAAAATAGGTTTAATGTTGCCTGTAGAATGGCAGAATGAGTGAAAATTTCTCTGGCAGGGATTATTGCTCAACATATAGGTCAATAGCAGACTTGTATTGATCTAGATAGTTGACCCGGTTAGAAAAACCCAAAATTTTAGCTCAACTTCCTTCTGATTGTTTCCAACAGGTAAGCTTTACTAAATGGCTTTGTTACCAGGCCATCTGCGAGGCATTCCTCGAAAGTATTCCCCAAATCGTGATGAGCTGTAAAAAGAATTACCGGGATGTGTTTGGTATCATCCGAATCCTTTATTGCCCTGCAAATGTCCCTGCCATCGGCACCGGAAAGAGAAATATCAAGCAAAATAAGATCGGGCTTAAACCCAGATACTGACTGAGTAATTTCTTCCCACCTGTGGACTGTTTTAACTATATAGTCATGCATTTTCAGCATTAACTCAACCACACTCAATATGTCGCGGTTGTCATCAACAACAAGAACTTTATACATTATAATAATTATACGTTACAATAATTAAACTGAGAATTTGCCACAAGAATCAAACCAACAAAAAATTAAACTGAATGCAACCATATATCAATTAAAATACGTGACATTATCACAGCTTTTACCCGAACACTAACTCTCATTATTTCTCAAATCGGGAAAGCTTTTTACCTTCGGAAAAACTAAAGTTCCCTGGGTTTAGAATGACAGGTCTTGATGAAATAGCCTTAGGCAAAAATATTTTTATCCAGGAATTCATTTCGGAACTTACCATCAGGATCCATTGAATTAACTAACACCCGGAAGTCATGCATTTTTGTATACAAAGTATTTAATCGGGCGGAAGGCATGGTGAATAATTTACCCCAATGGGGTTTTGCATTAAAGGGAGCCAGTTCTTTTTCTATAACCGGTAACAATTGCTTTACAGCGGGCCAGTCCTGCTTCCAGGTAAAATGTATGGTTACACTTTGCTGTTCGTAACACGGGCTCATCCAGAATTTGTCGGCAGCAATAGTGCGTATTTCAGAAATAAAAAGATACGGGCCGATTTTACTTCCCAATTTTTGAATTGCGAGAATAGCATCTACGGCATTATGAATGGGAACAAAATATTCCGATTGTAATTCTTTACCACTGCTTGGAGTAAAGCCCATTTTAAAATGAGGCAGTCTATCATACCACGGCCCGGGTTTGCCCATCTGCTCCGTACAGTTTTCTGCTGAAAGTTCTGCAATGGGATGAAGATTTTTTGTAGCGGCTTTTGCCCCAAAAAATTCATTAGGAAAATTATAACTTCCTCCTGCTTCAATTTTTGTCTTGATCCAAACTTCATTTATACTTTCGGCTTGCCAATCAGTAAAAAGGCTGACGCTGTAGCCGCTTTCAACAATTTCATTAAAATGGCTTTTTAGTTCTTTCATCGGTAATTTTTCAAATACATCTTGCCGCATCATAAAGCTTGGCATTAATTCAAGTGAAACTTTTGTAACTACGCCAGTTGCACCCAACCCAACTACAGCAGCAAGAAATTTCTCCTCGTCTTCTCCTTTTGATAAGTTCACGATGTCACCCGGCGCAGTAACAATTTCCAGCGCAGATACAGCCAAGGATAAATTTCCATTCTTTACGCCGGACCCGTGCGTTGCCGTAGCAATAGCTCCTGCAACAGAAATGTGGGGAAGAGATGCAAGGTTGTGCAAAGCATAACCTTTACTTTCCAGCAAAGGACATAGCTCGCCGTATTTGATACCCCCGCTCACGGTAACGATATGGGTAGTTTCGTCAATTGCAATATCACTCTTCATTTCTTTTAAAGAAACGAGATGATGTTTACTATCAGCTATTCTGTTGAAACAATGCCTTGTTCCAAGCGTTTTAATTTTTGAATATTTCCTTACCAAAACTTGGAGTTCAGCGACAGAAGTGGGATAATATAAATTGTTGGTACTATACGTTACGTTCCCTGCCCAGTTCATTAATTTTTTTTCCTGCGAAAAAATTGTTCCGGGTTGTAATGCTGCGCCTGTCATTGTTAGAGAAGATAATTTGACAAAAGTTTTTCTATCCATTGTATTAAGGATTATTGATGAATTATTCTACTTATAAAAATAGGCTTGATTTTTTGTCAATTGCATATTTTATAAATATTTACAAATGGTAAAGGTAGACTTAGCCTATTTCCTCTTGCAACGACACGAAAAAAGGTAATTCATTTACGACATACACCGCAACATTCTATGTTAATCCCACCTCGCCGCTATTTTTGTTTGTGCAGCGGAGTTCCGTTGAAGGAAAGATTTATACAGTATAAAATTCAATCTCAACCCATAAATTTAAGTAATAATCCTCTCGATAAAAAAAATCCAATGTTCGGACAATCTTAAATGGTTTTCGTCCTCTCTGCCATCTTTATGACACTTAACTGGCATATGTTTATCAAATCTTATTGCTATATTGTAGTATCAAAGCAACTAACCGCCATGCGGCAAGGATAGTGATAAATAGAATGGTTATTATTGAATTGAAAATACTTTCGTATTTTGGTTCATCTGCTACCACAATAAATAGGATACTTAGTTGATAAAAGGTAAACCTGGAAAATAACCCCCCTCGATTTCATTGCCATAACGGTGAATATTTATTCACCAGTTTAAATTATTAATGTTCAATCTTATAGACTAATACCTTTATCATGGAAAATAATCATCCGCCCAAACTTGTCATTATCCAAATGAGTTTTGGATATACCATTGTCAAAGCCATCGGTTACCATAACCAATACGACTATCCAGTGCAATCATCATTCATAAAAAAACAAAAATTAAAAAAATGAATCCGATTAGCAAAGCTTTTAAATTATTAATAGCATTAACTTTAACTACAGCCATTGTATCCTGCAACAATAACTCCGAAACAGCAAAAGAAGAACCCGCAAAAACAGAAGATAGCACAGTGGCAGCACCGGCTGTTGCCGAATTCAAACCATTTGACGTAGCCCTTGTAACACACAAGGTAAAAGACTATGCCGCATGGAGACCTGTATTCGATGCAGACTCCGCCCACCGCATCGAAGATGGAATGGAAACTATTGTTGTAGCCAGGGGCACGGATAACCCGAATAATATTATGATGGCATTTAAGGTAGCTGATATACAAAAGGCAAAGGACTTTGCTGCAAACCCGAAGTTGAAAGAAGCGATGGATAAGGCTGGCGTAATGTCTAAACCTAATTTTGAATTCTTTCATGTTATAAGGTTTAATCCTGACTCAAAAGAAAAACAATGGGTGGATGTAACGCATAAGGTAAAGGACTTTGACGCATGGGTAAAAGTGTTTGACGAACAGGGTGCGGCAGCGAGAGCCGAAGGAGGTTTATATGATGTCGTAATGGCTCGCGGAATAGAAGACAGCAACATTGTACATCTTGTCTTTGACATCCGGGATATGGCAAAAGCCAAGGGAACCATGTCTTCGGAAGAATTAAAACGACTGATGACGCGTGCCGGCGTGGAGGGTGCACCCAAAATTGAATTTTATACAGCGACTGAATAAAATGAAATTGAAGTCCAGCTATCACTTACAAAAAACCAGCCTGCCCCGCACAGGCATTTCTGCGGGGGCGAAACCGAAAAGCCAGATGAGTAGGTAAAAACAAAAAAAATGAAAAAGATAATCGTATTACTGGGAATGTCTCTTTTAACCGTTGCTGCTTTCTGCCAGGACGAAACTAACGGAACCATCTACATCAAGCATCCATACATTGATGT
>JBKJRY010000142.1:0-8696 GCA_046593045.1 Chitinophagaceae bacterium
CTTCTTAGCACATCCAATTTTAACCTGTCGTAAATTGCATCCAGCAGAATCAGATTTTTTTTATTCTTAAATTTTAGCATCATACTTGTTCCATAAGCCGAATTTTGCCAGTTGCCAACCATGACTAAAGGAATACTGTTTTGATTGCTAAAAGCATCAAGAACCATTTCAATATTATTATCAACCTGTATCCTTGTAACGGTGAAAGCATAATCCTGTTGCAAAAATCATTTAGTAGTTTATTTTTCCCAACCACAATCCCGTACGTTTTTACCTTTACGCTGAGTAACCGCATCACCTAAATCCTCCCTTGCGGTTTCAGCCAATTCATTTAGTTCAGTAACCACTTCAGGAAAATATGCCTGTACATCGTAGCGTTCACCAGGATCACGGCGCAAATCATATAATCCCATTTCATACTGCCTCTTTTCATTTGTTCCTCCCGGAAAACCATCTTTACCCGGAGCAAATCCTTCGTAGGTTCTGCCGGTGTGTGGCAACACCAGTTTCCATTGATCTTTACGAACTGCTTCCAATTGGTTATTGCCATAATAATAATAAAAAATCCTTCTTGGTTCGGCTCCTCTATCACCTTTCATGAGCGGCAGAATATTTACCCCATCAATTTTATGATCGGGTAATTTCCCCTCGCAGATAGCTGCTATTGTTGGCAGCAGATCAATAGTCGATGCAAGTTTATTGCATACAGATCCTGCAGGTATTACTCCAGGCCATCTCATTATACATGGCTCCTTTTGTCCGCCGTCCCAGCTCGTCCCCTTTCCTTCACGCAGACCTCCCGTATTGCCGGCATGATTACCAAAATTTAGCCAGGGGCCGTTGTCACTTGTAAAAACAACCAGCGTATTATTATCTAAATTATATTGTTTCAGGGCCTTCATTACTTCACCTACTGACCAGTCAATTTCCATAACCACATCACCATATAATCCCTGTTTGCTTTTCCCTTTAAATTTGTCAGAAACAGCAAGAGGTACATGCGGCATTGAGTGTGGCAAATACAAAAAGAAAGGTTTGTCCTTGTTGCGTCTTATAAAATCAACAGCCTTTCCAGTGTACAAAGTAGTTAAGGTTGACTGGTCTTCGAGGGTTCTTATTTCCTTAACTTTCTCATTCCCATTTATCAAAGGCAATTGAGGATATTTAAATTTCCAGGTAGATGTATCTGTTATTGGCTTACCGTCAAAGCCCACTGGCCACATATCATTGGAATACGGAAGTCCTACATATTCATCAAAACCATGCTGGAGAGGTAAAAATTGCTTTTGAGCACCCAAATGCCATTTACCATATATAGCGGTTCTGTATCCTTTTTCTTTGAGAATTTCCGGTATAGTTTTTTCCAACTTGCTTAGCCCATTTTTCGACCATGGCATCAATGCATTAAAAATACTAACCCGGTTAGAATAACAACCGGTAAGTAAAGCAGCTCTTGATGCCGAGCAAACTGCTTCAGCCGCATAAAATTGCGTAAACATCATTCCTTCATTTGCAAGCTTATCCACATTTGGAGTGGTATATTGAGTCGCACCGTATTTACCAATATCACCATAACCAAGATCATCACAAAAGATCACAACAATATTAGGCTGTTTATTATCTGCATGTATCCCTTCCTGTTTTTTAAAATTCAAGTGAAAGGACAAAAAAGAGAGTATACCAAAACAGAGGAAAAATTTAAACAAGAACATAAGTTTGATATTTTTCTATTGAAGCTATTATAACTTTAAAAAAAATTATTCCCTTATGCCACAGCAACTATACAAATTTAACCAGGCGCTACCGATTATGCTCCGTGTTTTTTCCTGATGGCTTTAACAACGGCCTTGTCCCGGCAGAATTGATTTAAGGTATAACATTTAAATATTATTTCAGGATCAGCTCACATAAGACGCATTCCATTCACCCAGCCCCTGTCGTACTACTGTCCAGTCGTCTGTCGTACAATCAACTACTGTAGAAGGGATAACGCCTCCCGGGCCGCCATCAATTACAAAATCCACTAGCTTGCCAAATTTTTCATAGATAATCCCAGGATCGGTATATTCTTCCACCATCTCTCCGGGCAGTGAAGTACTTAATATAGGATTGCCCATGGCCTGGATAATCTCATTGCAAATAACGTTATCGGGTATACGTAACCCGATAGTATCTTTCTTACTCTTAAGAATCTTTGGAACCTGCTTACTTGCAGGCAAAATAAATGTATATGGTCCGGGAAGGTAATTTTTTAGCAATCTGTACAAAGGGGTATCAATACTCTTTGTATAATCGCTAAGGTGGCTGAGATCCTGGCAGATAAAAGAAAGCTGGGCTTTGGCCGGATTTACATTCTTGATCTGGCAAATGCGTTCAATTGCTTTTGGCTGAAAAATATCGCAACCCAATCCATAGATGGTATCCGTGGGATAAATGATGATTCCCCCACTTTTAAGGCTATCGACGATTTGCTTTAGCAAGCGCTGCTGAGGATTTTTTGGATGAATGGATATTAGCATATTGCAAAGTTAAAGAGTTTAGTCTTATGTGTTTAAATCACAATTGAATATTGTTTTTAAAATCTGTCGCTAACTGAATATTAACCAAATATAATACTCATATGATTCTACACTATTTTCCAAAGTTACTGATGCTAAAACTCCAATCAATAACTTCTGTTTTTATCTTTTACATTTGCAGCATTTTATCATTAGATTAAACATGCAAAAGTAAAATGGCGATTATTACAGTTGGCACAATGGCATTTGATGCTATAGAAACTCCTTTCGGAAAAATAGATAAGATTGTTGGAGGATCAGCAACATATGTTGCGTATGCAGCCAGCCATTTGGCAACGCCCATACAGCAAATCTCAATTGTTGGCAATGATTTTCCTGAAGAAGAAATGGAGGAACTAAAAAAACGTGGTGTTGAATTATCTGGTGTTGAAATTGTGCCGGGTAAAAAATCTTTTTTCTGGAGCGGCAAATATCATCTTGATATGAATTCCCGCGATACATTGATTACAGACCTAAATGTGCTGGCAGATTTTGATCCCAAAGTTCCTGAAGAATACCAGGGGGCAGAATTTCTTATGCTGGGGAATCTTATGCCCAGCCTTCAAAAGAGTGTAATAAACCAGTTGAGGAAAAGACCAAAACTAATTGTTCTTGATACAATGAATTTTTGGATGGAAAGTGCATTGGATGATTTGAAAGAAGTTTTGACTATGGTAGATGCGCTTATGATAAATGATAGTGAAGCAAGGCAACTAAGCAATGAACATTCCTTAGTAAAAGCAGCCAAAAAAATAACTGATATGGGGCCAAAATTTCTTATTATAAAAAAAGGTGAACATGGCGCGTTACTATTTCATGAAAATCATGTTTTCTTTGCACCCGCTCTTCCCCTGGAAGACGTTTTCGATCCTACGGGTGCAGGGGATGCTTTTGCAGGCGGTTTTATTGGACATATTGCGCGCACTTCAGATATAAGCTTTGAAAATATGAAAACGGCCATAATTGTCGGATCGGCTATGGCAAGCTTTTGTGTGGAAAAATTCGGTCCGCAACGTCTTAAAGAAATTACGAAAAAAGAAATTGAAATACGTCTCCGGGAGTTTGTCCAGTTGGTCAATTTTGATATTGACCTGGTTTGATCTTTTCATTAAGAGGTTTGAATTCTTTTATCTGAATTAAAAAGTTAAGACGTGCTTGATCTGATTTTATTATTTTTTTTAACCCGTGAAATAGGAAGGCTTGCTTACAAAAAAGGCCTCAAACCACTTACATGGAAAATTTACAATGTATTAGGTTGGCTCGGTGCTGAGTTAGTAGGTATAATAATTGGAGTCGTGATATTCGGTTTAGACAATCTTATATCCGTCCAGTTAATCGCTTTCGCTTTTGCTATTACCAGCTATTTCATTATCAAAGCACAATTAAGCAAGCTTCCGGACCAGGATATTGATGATGATATTAACAGAATTGGGGAGCGGTAATTAGTTATATCTTCTTGCAAGCACAATCGAATTTTTAAATTGTTTCTTCTTTCCAGCCGTATTAAAGATTTCAGTATAAATAATATAAATACCCTGCGGTAATTTCCTGTTCTTATCATCGAGCCCATCCCAGCGATAATATCCATTAATACCACTTAAGGAATTGCGTTGCAGGTAACGAACAGGCCTGCCCGTTGCGTCAAATACTGTAATATTTGCAACATAACCTGGTGTCGGGAAATTGTATTTTATGGTGGCGAAATCATCAATACCATCATTATCGGGAGAAAAAATATCCGGTGTCACTTTTATTTCCCCCTGTACTGTTTCATTCAGCTTGTATTGAGAGTTTTTATAGCCCGGGGTTCCATATCCTGCTGATGTTGACGCTGAATGAAAATTAGCCTGTACAGAAAGTCCATTATAATCGATTCTTTCAAGTGAAACGCCTTCAGTATTGGAGATCAGTGGAAAATGCCATTTATCAGAATAAGCTACTTCATCCACAATAGCTCCCTGGTTGTTTAATACAATTACATTGCCCTTATCATCCGAATATAATGGCATACTTTTTACGATAATAAAAGCATCAGGATTCATTGTTATGTATTGTGCCTTTACAGCTAAAGGATCAGTAGTGAGAGATATATAATCTCCGGGAAATAATAAATTACTTTCTGTAGTTACTTGCTGTATGCTACTGATAATATTAGTGCTGTTACGGTTGGCAATATAAATATGGCTAAGGTTAATTATTTTTTGAGACCGGTTATACAATTCAACATAATCTACACCTTGGGGTTTAGGGTTAAAAAGTATTTCATTTATTACGATATCAAAACTGTCTGCATCCTGCGACAATCCAAATCTTGCACTTTTGTTTGAACCTATAGTGTTGCCTTTACAATCTATAATACCGCTAGCGCTAATAGTATAAACTGTTCCCACGTTTATTGTTGTGCCAAGTAATACATTTACTTTATCAAAAACCGGGGAAATAACACTTACACTTACAACAGAAATCCCATTATCAATAGTGTAGCTACTTACAGTAGCGGCTTTCAAGCTATCCAATGGCTCATCAAACACGAGCGTGATCATTGTGCTACTTGTTGCAAATGCCCGCAGAAGTTTAGGGCCAATATTATCAGTATTATTACCATTAACTGAATTTATTTTCCCAGGTGTGCCTCCGGCTGCGTCATTGCTTGCTTTCCAGTTGTTGATGCCACTGCATGGGTTTTTTGTGTCAATCATTTCAAGGGTCCATCCACCATCTTTCTTCAGTTGATTTTGGTACCAGTCAGCAGTATATTGCACCGCATGAATGGCTTTTCCGTCTGCAGAAAAAAGGGATAACAGATCACCCTCATTATCCAGCGAAGGGAAATTTGTAACACTGATAACATTTCCGAAAGGCATCAACGCAGCTACTGCAGACCCGGTACATACTATAACGAAACTATCCGGTTGTAAAATAAAATTTGGCATAGGTCCTGACTGGCCTGTAAGATCAGCTAACTTCCATCCCTGTAGGTTAATGGCGAAAGATGAGGTGTTTCTCAGTTCAATCCATTCATTATTGGGTAACCCAACCTGTGGAGCAGGATCAGGCATTATTTCATCCAGCACCACATCATATCGCTGAGGTGCATAAAAACTAAACGCTGCAGTCCCGTTATTTAAAGTATTTCCTGAAAGGTCATTGACCCTATTTATCGTCAGCGTGTAGATCACAGCGTTAGTAAATGCAGTTCCAAAAAAAAGATGTACCAACGCGGGGTTAGAGGCATCAATTAAGGCTGATACAGGATCACCCAAATTATTGTTTACCTCGTAATTGGTAATAATCTCACTGGTTGTGGTTTCAACAGGTTCATTGTATAATACATCAAGAGATGTTGCTGAAATCACACTTACGGATTGAATAGCGGGAGGCACGACATCAGGCACATAATTTTTTATTTCTATGTCATCAAAGAAATGTTTTTGAAAGAAAGAAGCCGTGCTTTGTTTGACTAAAAATCCAAAAAAAGATGAAGTCGTATAAGTGCCATCTGTAACCGATCCTTCACTTGTAAATGAGTTCCCCGTACCGCTAATGTCTCTTGAAAGTATCCATTGACTATTGCCATCTCTCGTAATTTTTATCTTCAAAACATTGCTGCTCTTATTTAAAATAGCATCAGTGCCATCTATAATCTTAGTGCCGCTGCCGGCAGCATCTTTCCGGTATAGGCTTACTGCATCATCAGTATTGCCAATGCGAATGAAATATCCTGTATTGCCGGTCAATGTTAAATCACTATTAGCCGAAATCAGATAAACATCAACATAATTGGCAGACGAAGGATTAAAACTTAACTGTATATACATTTCCCATTCTGCCGTATTTGCAAGCGTATTTGGAGTACTTAAGAAAAAATTGCTATTTGCGACCGTATTGTTACTTTGGAGTTGTGCTGATGAATTCACTATAAAATCAGCAGTATTGCCTGCCCATACTGGATTAACTGAAAAATCCCCGTCATCAAAATTTTCTGTTAATTGTGCATTTGAAACAAAACTTAAAAAAAGAAAAAGAAGCAAACAGGCAACAAAATTTCTTTGCATAAACAGTAGCTTTGTTTTAAAGATAGCTACTTTATATATTCGGCATTTTAGAAAATACTAATTTTAATTAAAAATAATAATACAAATGAGAATTGCTATAGTAGGCGCCACCGGCCTTGTTGGAAGTAAAATGCTACAGATACTTGAAGAAAGAAATTTCCCGGTTACAGAAATTATCCCAGTAGCCTCGGAGAAATCAGTAGGAAAAGAGATTACATTTAAAAATACAAAATACAAAGTGGTCTCAGCCGCGGATGCTATTGCAGCAGACCCGGACCTGGCATTATTTTCCGCCGGGGGAAGTACTTCACTTTCATTAGCACCTCAATTTGCTGAAGCAGGAATTACTGTTATTGATAATTCTTCAGCATGGAGAATGGACCCTGGCAAAAAACTGGTTGTGCCGGAAGTAAATGCGCATGTGCTCACAGATGCAGATAAAATTATCGCTAATCCGAATTGCTCAACCATACAGATGGTACTGGTGTTAAATCCTCTTCATAAAAAATATAAAATAAAAAGAGTGGTTGTTTCCACTTATCAAAGTGTAACCGGAACCGGGGTGAAAGCAGTGCAACAGATGATGAATGAAAGAGAAAATAAAGAAGGAGAAATGGCCTATAAATATCCTATTGATAAAAATGCCATTCCCCAGATTGATGTATTTACTTCGAATGGCTACACAAAAGAGGAAATGAAGATGGTGAATGAAACGAGGAAAATCATGGGCGATAATAATATACAACTAACAGCAACCTGTGTACGTATTCCCGTAGTGGGTGGTCATAGCGAAAGCTTGAACATTGAATTTGAAAATGATTTTGATCTTAATGAAGTGAAAGAAATTTTGTCAAAGGCTCCGGGAGTTATTGTTGAGGATGATATTGACAATTTCGTTTATCCGATGCCGTTAACAGCGCATGAAAAAGATGATACATTTGTAGGCCGCCTCCGAAGGGATGAATCTCAGCCCAACACACTCAATTGCTGGATCGTAAGCGATAATCTAAGAAAAGGAGCAGCTACCAATGCTGTACAAATAGCAGAATATTTAATCAAGGAGGGAGTTATTGGTGGATCAGTTGAGAAAATTATGAGTTAAGAATTAAAGTTTATCGTTAATTATACTTATTCGTCGGTTAGCCCGTAGCTTTTAATTTACTCAACGCAACTCTTAGTTTTTCAAGCATTTCAGGTATTTCTTCTTTTTTACAAGTGCCTACGCTCAGCCTGTACCAGCTTGAATTTTTAGATGCACCAAATGCATAGAAGGGAACTACAGCAAGTTTTGCTTCATTTAAAATATATAAGGTTACATCAGATTGGGTATTTAGCAAAAGATTATCGGCTGTAGTGGTATTTACAATATCTAATTGAATCGTAAGATAAATGGCGGCCTGCGGAGCGCAGGCATCTACTGAAAATCCTTCAGATTTTAGTTTTTGAAAACCTTTATAGATGAGTTGCAATCTTTCTTCGAGTTCTTTTTTGAATGTTTCCAAATATTCATCAACCGCTTTAGTTTGTAATAAAAATTTCGCGGTTGCTTTTTGTTCTGCCATAGGGCTCCAGGCACCTATATGACTGTTTATTGCTTTCATTTTACCCAATACATGCTGCGGGCCTAGCGCCCAGCCTACCCTGACGCCGGTAGCTGCAAACACTTTACTTATTCCATCTATAAAAATGGTATAATCCTTCATAGCGGGCCGCAAACTTACAGGATTGTAATGTTGAGAATCACCATATGTCAGCAACCAATATATCTGATCATACATTACATACAATTTTTTTTCTTCGTCACTTCTTTTCATATTCTCCTCAAGTACCAGGTCGCATATATCTTCAAGAGCCTCTTTTTCAAATATGGTACCCGTAGGATTTAATGGTGAGCATAGTGCAATAAGAACCGCGCCACTAATGTGTGGCTTTATATCTTCAGCGGAAGGCATAAAATTATTTTCAGCAGTAGTTTCTATTACTTCATGCTTACCTTCTGTAAAATGCACATAGTGATTATTGTTCCAACTGGGTACAGCGTAGATTACTTTATCATCTTTATCCACTATCGCCCGGTACAATG
>JBKJRY010000162.1:0-18551 GCA_046593045.1 Chitinophagaceae bacterium
TGAAAAAACCGAAGGAATTTTTTTTGAAAAGCTTATCAATATTCCGGCTATAATGAAAAGAACTCAACAATATTTAATCACCAAAAAATGGTCAACCTATTTCAGTACAAGACAGTATTCATCAATGTTACCTGCCTTAGCAATTTTCATAAAAAAGATTTAAGGTATAATAATTCTATCCCTAAGCGGTTTCCAGTTCTTCGATATTAAATTTTTTTGATTGCATTATCACCTGCATCACCTTGTCTCTTCTTCCTGCATCACTCATTAACTTACCGAGTATGGCAGGAACGATCTGCCATGATACACCAAATTTATCCTTCAGCCATCCGCATCGCGATTCTTCTCCCCCTTCAGTAAGTTTGTTCCAGTAATAATCTATTTCTTTCTGGTTGTCGCAAGGCACTACTATTGATACAGCTTCATTAAAAGTAAACCCATGCGGTCCTGAACTATCCATGGCTATAAACAATTGATCATTCAATGTAAACTGCGCATGCTTAATATAACCCTCTACATCTTGCTCGCCATTTTCATAACGGCTTATTATTTTAACATCAGCATTTTTGAATATAGTGGAGTAAAACTTAATTGCATCCCCGGCCTTTCCGCTTTGCGGCTGAGTAAACATAAATGCGGGAACTATTTTTTGCCCGGCACCTTTGCTGATCATAAGTTGCCAGGTAACGCCAAATTTATCCTGGCACCAGCCATATTTTTCACTCCATGGATAGGTATCCAGCGGCATCATTACTTTTCCACCGGCAGATAATGCATTCCATTTTTTATCAATTTCCTCAACAGAATCACAATACGCAAAAAAGGAAATGGAAGGATTTATTTTGAAGTTCGGTCCCCCGTTCAATCCCATGAACTTTGCGCCGAGTAATTCAAACATAACGACTATTGGGTTCTCTGAAGTGATGGTTGAATCTTCAAAAAAAGCACAGTAATATTCAGCTGCTTCTTTTGCTTTACCATCGAACCATAAGCAGGGATACAATTGATTTTTCATTGCTTTTATATTTTGTTGTGTCATGTAAAAATAATTGTAAAAGGTTTATTTTATATGAGCATTTATGACATTCTTAGGGTGCGTTTGCGACATAATTCCCGCATTGGTGGAAGGATAAATCTATAACAGGCCACGCCCTAATCATTCAGAATGATTGGAGAAACGTTTTATGAAAGATTTAAAAAATTACCTGAACAAACAGTTGCGGTTGACAGGAACGGTTACAACTTAATTATTTATTTCAAAGGATTATGAACCCGGTAATAGATCCGGAAAGCGTGTTTTTAGATAGCATTTCAAGCTATTGCCACAAACTTGCGGCGCCAATCAACGCACCTTCTTCTCCAAGCACCGCCTTTTTTATAGAAACCGGCTTTTGCAAGAGGGACAAAATACTTTTAGTTTCATCAAAAAATAATTCCCATGCCTTAATAATATTACCACCAATAACGATGGTTTCGCAAGAATGTTTTTGTGCGTAGTATAGCAAAACATGGCCAAGATTTTTTCCAAATTCAATGAATAATGAATTGACGCATGGATCTTCAGAAGTTTTTCCGCTTAATTCTTTTACATTTTTTACGTCCTTTCCGGTTGCCTCCTTATAGCTCTTTAGAAACCAACGGCTGGATAAATAATCTTCTGCTGTCCCATCTTTATAAGGCATATAATATAAATCTCCTTCAAAAATATGTTCATCATGAAACCTTGAAGAACCCAATCCTGTACCCAGTGTTACACCAATGACATTGTTGCAATCAACAGCGGCTCCGCCAAATACTTCGCCCTTTAGAAAACAACTGGCATCATTCATCATCAAAATATCTTCGCCATTTATTTTTAATTTTTCTGCCAATAACTTTTTTACGTTAAGTCCAAACAAGTCTTCAAATTTATCGAGACCCTTTATCATACTGATCCCTTCGTCATAATCAAAAGGCCCCGGCATTGCTATCCCAATTTTTTTTTCAGCTTGTGGATAGGCATCAAATAATTTAGTAATCACCATTGCCCATGCATTGATAATTTCATCCGCACTTCCTTTGGAATCAACATGCTGCCTGGTCAATGTATCTTTCATCACTTCACGACTTTTCATATCCACCATTCCAGCTGTAACATGCGATCCACCTATATCAATCCCAATTACTTTGTAATCTCCCATTACATTTTATTTTTTTTCAAAAAAGTGCTTCGTGCAATTTTTTATTTTAATTCTCAACTCCCCACGATTTATTTGGCTGAGGCCCGAGCCATATTTCCAATGTTCCTCCTTTAGCAAATTCACTATGTGTAAACCAAAATTTATTTAATGTCTTCCCGTTCAGCTCCGCCTTTTGTATGTAATAATTTTTTTTGGAATTATTATGTGTTTTAATGACGAACTCCTTGCCTTTGTAATAAACAGGATCAAGCTTGATAGTTACTTCATCAAAGATTGGACTGGTAATTTCGTAGACGGGATCCTGGGAAACTGTGCCTTTAAGGCTAAATAATCCTATTGACATTAATGCACTTAATGACCCCATCTGTCCCTGGTCCTCATCATGGCCGCCGTAGCCAAGATCCGGTGTTGTTCCCCCATACGCCTGCTGCTGTACTTTGCGTACCCAGTATTGTGTGAGCCATGGTTTGCCTGCGTAATTAAATACATGAGCATTGGAAAGCCCTGGCTGGTTTGCGTAACTGACATAGCCATCATTATATGCAAAAACAAAATCATCAGGGGCTGCTTTTTCAAAGGCATAATTTAATTTATTGCAAAGACTGTCGTTGCCGCCCATAAGTTTTGCCAGGCCTTTTATATCCTGCGAGACGCCCCATGTTCCCTGCCATGCATTTGCTTCTATCCATCCCGCTCCGCTCAAGGGATCATTGTGTAAAAACTTTCCATCCTTGTCTAATGGGAACAATAAACCTTGGGCTGGATTAAAACATTTTTTCCATCCGTCAGATCTTTTTGCGAAGAAATTGTAGTCCTGCTTTCTGCCAAGGCTTTGAGCCATTTGTGCAATTGCATAATCCTGGAAGGATGCTTCTATAGTTATTCCTGCGTTATCTTTCCACCATCCTTTTTTTGTATAAAAATTAATATCCTCTTTACTTCCCAGCATGCCACCGGGCAAATGATTTTGTTTGATGATATTAAAGGCATGCATCTTATCTACCTTGGTGAGCAACCCTTTTTGAAAGGTGCTTGTAATAAGATTGGTGGCCGGACAGCTCGTCATAATATAAGAATAGCCGCCGCCACTTGGGCCGCGTGGAAGCAGGTAACCGTTATCAGCATATTGTACAAGCGATGCGGATATTTCATCTTCAACTTCGGGCCATGCCAATCCCCACAGTATGTTCAGGTTCCATTGTGTAAGCCAAAAGGCATCTGAATTATACATGTTATATTTCAGCTTTCCATTGTTGTCTTTAGGCAATGTTTTTATTTTGAAAATGGCATCCGTGAAATTTCCCTCTCTTTTGCCTGTTGTCCTGTCGGGATAATCTCCTGATACATCATTAATCTTATGCCGGCCCAAAAGTGTATGCCACAGGTCTGTATAAAATTTTGTTTTCTGCTCTGCCGATCCTCCCTGCACATCAATCTTTCCGAGCCATGTGTTCCATATTCTTCGCGTAACATTTTTTACTTCATCAAAGTCCCATGTATTGCATTCAGCGTTTAAATTCTCTCTTGCGTTCTCTACGCTGGTGTAAGAAATAGCAACCTTCATTTTTATTTCATCGCCTGCTTTTACATCATAATCAGCTGCAATTCCCGCACTATCGCCTTTTAAATTTTCAATGTTAGAAAATTGCTGTAACCCCTGCCAACCATTAAACGACTTGCAAGGCTTATCCATTTGAATTACAAAAAAGACTTTTACATCTTTTGGTCCGCCCCAGTAGCGTTTTATGGAGCTAAAAGATCCTTCAAATTCCTGGTTACTTATTTTCTTTACCTCGGCATTCGCCATAGTACTGTTGCTGATATAACCGCCAAGGTTTACAATTAAGCGTGTAGTCGTCTCCGTTGAATAGGTAAACCTGTAAAAACTAACCCGGTCTGTTGCAGTAAACTCTACCCATGTTTTTGGGTCACGCAAATAGACACGTTGATAGCCAGGTTGGACTATTTCATCGTCGTGGCTGAATTTTGATTTCCAACTGTCTATTCCTAACGTCGGATTTGTGGAAGCCAGCGCAGGCATTATTCCAATACCAGACATCATCCAGCTATGGATCTGGCTGAATTCCAATATTTCATTTTCATTATAATTATAGCCGCCGCCGTTTTGATTCTTATTTCTTGTAAGTGGTGCTGCGCCAATCATTCCAAAAGGTGTTCCTCCTGTAATGAAGAAAATATACCTGCCCCTGTTGGTTTCAATATAAGGGTCTACCCAGGAAACGTAATCTGTTTTTTCAGAGTTGGCAGGATACACTTCTATTTCAGAAAAGCCGAGATCCTTACCCTTGCCATCGGTAGTTACAAAGCGAATCCATTTTACATTTTTGCTGTCAAATTTTACCAGCTTCGCTGTGCCATCATTTGGAATTTCATCAACCCAAACTACGCTTCCGTCACTAAATAGTAATTTGCCGCTGGCAATATGGTCGTGCGTATTGGGCCTGTCAAAAAGTAGCACTTTATTTACTAATTGCGGCTGATCCCAATCCAATTGTATCCACGGAAATCTTACATATCCCCAATCAGTGGTATCGCCTTCACAAGCTCACTCTCCTTTTCCATTTACACCAATTACACCGTCGATAACATTGGAAGGCTTAAATCTTTCACCCAGTGTAGTGGAAGCCGTAACTTTTGCTGACGGTGCAATATTATTGGGACCTGCTATAGTGCTTGAATTGGTAACAGAAATGCAAAACAATACGAGCAATCTTTTATAATTCATTTTATATTTTTTTAAAGAATTTATTTTCACAAAGCAAATTATCAGAACACCCATGGATCTTCTGAAAATAATTTTCCTTTGGTTTTTAATGACCAGTCATCTGTTCTGAAAGGGCTTGCCGGCAGGCCTTGTGTATTATAAAGATCTATTGCACCGGGATTATCAGACCATGCATAACGGACTGCTAAAGGATTTTGAACATTTTCACTATATACAACAACTGCATTATTATTAATGTAGGCTTTCGCCCAATGGAAAATTTTATCAACCCCTGTTATTTGAAATCCTCTTACATATCCATACTTATCTTTTGTAACCAGTTCTCCTGATTCCTTTGTAAAATGTATTACAATTGAATCTTCTTTAATCTCCATTGATTTATACAATGGGCTTGTATTTTTCGCCTCATCATCATAAGCAATTTTCAATGCCGCTACACCTAATCTTTTACCCACATCCATTTTATTTATTGGATGAATGTCCCCTGCTTCGCCAATATCTATTGTAACAGCCATGCCGGTAAGAGGCAATTGCAAAGCTGATGTTTGTGCTTCACGCAACTCCGCCCATTCGCTTTCTTCCGGTTTAGTTTTCTCCTGCATGTAATTTGCCAGTTGCACAAATAAAAATGGAATGTCTCCCTGGTTGAACTTAGTCCGCCAATTATTGATCATTGCAGGAAAGAGCTCCCTGTATTCATAAGCTCTGCCTACATTAGACTCGCCCTGGTACCAGGTAATTCCTTTGACAGACAAGGAAGTGATCGGCGCAATATTTCCATTGTACAAAATAGAAGGCGATGAGAACGGACTAATGTTTACTACATGTGGCTTAGGAAATTTAGCTGCATCGATTTTGTAACCGGGCTTGTATAACCACTCCCCAAGAAGAATGGGATTGCCCCAAATTGCGCCAGAATACATTCCGCCACGACCTCCTGCATCAAATACTCTTACAACAATCACATTATCTTTTGCCTTTAAAATATTTGCCGGCACCTTGTAATTGCGCCAGTTCAGGTTTCCAAAACTTTCTCCAATTTTCTGGCCATTGATCCAGGTAATATCGTAATCATCAATTTGGTTAAGTAGTAAATTGAAAGTATCTCCTTTAAAATTATCCGGCAGATCAAAATTTTTCCTAAACCACATGGCACCGTCAAAATCTTTATAGCCATTATCCTCCCACCAATTGGGAACCTCCATTGACTTCCAGTCAGAAATATCGATCTGCGGCAAGTACCATTTTTGCTCAATGCCCGGGCCTTTTAAATAATATTTCTTTTCCCATGAAGGTTTTATTTTTTCAAACGCAGCTGTTACTTCTTTAAAGCTTTTAGCTGGCAATAAATTTTCCTTATAGTACGTATCAAATTGAGGAAATTGTTTTATCGCATCAGGGCTCATCCAGGTTTCAACTGATGTGGCGCCGAGGTTATCGCTTATAATTCCAATCGGAACCTGTAAAGAATCCTGTAAAAATTTTCCAAAGAAATAACCGACCGCGGAAAAATATTTTACACTCTCTGGTGAAGCAACTTTCCAGGTGCCGCCGGCAAGATCATCTTTAGGTACATAGTCCATATCAATCGAGGCAGTGAACAGACGGATATTATTATTATTAATTTTTGAAGAATCAGGAAATTTAAAGCCTGACTCATCGACTGTAAATTGCATATTAGATTGGCTACCGCATATCCAAACATCGCCAAATAATATATTTTTTAAGACTATCGTATTTATTTTTTCCTTTATTGTAATGATATAAGGTCCGCCAGCTTTGTGCGGAGAAATTCTAACAATCCATTTCCCATCTTCTCCTGCAACAGCTGAGTAACGTTCATCATTAATAGATATTCCAATTTTTTCTCCTGCTGATGCAGAGCACCAAATATTTACTTCCTTATCTCTTTGCAAAACCATGTCACTCTGAAAAATAACCGGCATTTTTATTTGACCCGATGTATGCTGAAAACAAGTAAACAAAACACAAACGATCACAAAAAAAAATTTCATAGAAGGGAACATGGTAACACTATTTTTAATTTAACTAAATAATAGCGCCCCGTCACATTTCCGCCAGGCAAAATACAGTAAGCGCAATTGCACCCCCCATTTTCTTTATATGCCGCATTGATGCTTTTGATATGAGTTATGCCGGCAGTTTCATTATTTTTAAAAATTTTTTTCGCCATGTCATCTCTTTTCCTGGAGAGCAAGGCTTTTATCCACCTATCTCTCTTACAGGGAGGATGCACAAGCAATAAAAAGATTGTCACTATGTCCGGGTATATCGCACTCTCTATTTTTTATTTGTTTTTTATATCAATTTACTTGCTTGAGGGTTTACTAATTTTTTACTTGCATCTGCAGGCAGCCAGGAGAGCTCTATTTCTTCGAGTGATTTGCCTTTGGTTTCGGGTATCATTTTAAAAACAAATACAAATGCCAATACAGCCATTACCATGTAAATCCAAAAAGTGAATGCACTACCGATTGAATCAAGCAACATCGGAAACGTTTGTGAAACAAGATAAACCGATGACCATAAAAAAAAGATGCAAACTGACATTGCAATTCCCCTGTTTCGATTTGAAAATATTTCCGAGATAACGACAAATGTAAGTGGCCCAAGAGAGATAGCAAAAAAGGCTATATATGCAAGTATGGCAATGAGTACAAGATAACCCTGTGCAAAGCCAAAATAAAAAGCACTACCAACGATCGAAAGGCAAATAGCCATTCCGGCACAACCTATTAGCAGCAATGTTCTTCTTCCCCATTTATCAACATATTTAATGGCAACCAGTGTAAACAAAACATTGATGACCCCAACTAATACGGTTTGCATCAAAGCAGAGCCTGACGCATCTCCGGTTGACTTGAATATTTCCGGCGCATAATACATAATGGCATTGATGCCGGTAACCTGGGAGAAAATGCATAAGATAATCCCAATCACCAATGCCTGCCTGATGCCTGGCTTTAGAATATCTGAGAAAGAAGTTTTTTCAATATTTAGTGCGGCTTTAATTTCTTCCAGTTCAACTTTTGCTTTTTGAGAACCATTTACTTTTGAAAGTATAAGTTCAGCGTCATCCCATCTTTCCTTTTGTGCAAGCCAGCGTGGGCTCTCAGGAACAAAGAAGAGAAGTATTAAAAAAACTATTGAAGGAAATATACCTGAACCGAACATCCATCTCCAACCAGTTGATATGTTCCATGCTTCATCATACCATCCCGCAATGGTGGCGTTCACAAAATAAATAAGCAAGATACCGGTTACAATTCCCAGTTGATTTATAGAAACCAACTGGCCCCTGATTTTTGCCGGAGCAATTTCAGAAATATACATAGGCGCCAACATGGAAGCGATGCCAATACCAAGGCCACCGATCAAACGAAAAAATACAAACCAGTTAAGACTCATAGGCATAGCAATGCCGAGAGATGAAACAGCAAAAAGTATGGCAGATAAAATCAATACTTTTTTACGCCCGATCCGGTCACTTAATTTACCGGCAAACATGGCGCCTACAATACAACCTATAAGTGCACACGAAGCCACCCAGCCAACCATGGTAGATGAGAGATCGTACCGCTTTTGTATAAAACCTATTGCGCCTGCAACAACTGCTGTATCGTAGCCAAACAAAAGGCCACCGACTGCAGCAACAATAGTTGCTTTATACACGTACCATTTACTTCCTGTGCTATTCATATTTTTAATTAATGCGATAATCAATCAGGTTTTGTGTTCTTACGTAAGCTTTGATGGTGGCGCATTCACATCCTTCACTTTCTCCATAGGGCCGAACTGAATATTCTCCTACGGCCGCAGGAACTATAAAAGTTTCAGCATAATGAATGATAAAAGGTTCGAACAAATTGTTTGGACTTTCTACAATTGCTTCTCTTCCTTCTATAAGGTTAAGCACGTTAAAATTTCCATTGGTATTGTGTACTACTTTTTCATTAAACCAATGCCTGCGTGTTTCAATAAAAGATGTTTCATCAAGGCCTGTTCGTTCTTCACACCAACCTTTGCCTTCACCTATTTTTTCAAAACGGTTTATGATATTTTCTTCTGTCCAGCTTGCTGTACGGTTCCATTGGATTACCTGCTTTCCATGATCGATAGATATGGGACGCGGCTTACCATCAAGCCCCATTCTTCCCCAATCCCACAGCTTAAACGTAAATATGTACGGCGTGGCACTTATCTCGAGTACAACGGTATCAGCGCCGGAACAGTGAATAGTTCCAGCCGGTATTAATATATGATCATGTTTTTTCACCGGCCATTTCTCTACGTATTTCTCTGCATCAAAATTGCCTCCCGTATCCTGAGCTTTTTCTAAATCGTGCACCATTTTTTCCGGAACTATTTCCTCTTTCAGACCGAGGTAAACGAATGCACCTTCTTTCGCATCTAAAATATAATAGCTCTCATCCTGCGTATAAGCCATCCCAAATTTTTCCCTGATATATTCTTTCAGCGGGTGAACCTGCAGGCTTAAATTTCCACCATCCATTGTATCAAGAAAATCAAAACGTATGGGAAATTCTGCACCAAATGCTTCGTATATTTTTTTGCCCAACAACTTTTCCGGCTGCGCAAAAACAAGGTTTATCGCCGGCGTTTCAAACAGGATGTCATTAAAGGAAAATATTAAACTGTTTTCTTCAGGCACACAATCAAAGCCCCATGCAAAATTTTGTTGCTCTTTATTGAGATCGCATACTTCCTTCAACCACTGACCTCCCCATGGACCAGGATCAAAGAATGGCACTACTCTGAATGGCCGAGCAACAGATTGTGTCAAGGCATCTTTTAAAGCAAGCCCTGAAATCAATTTAGGATGCTCAGGTATAGTGGTATCCACTACATAATCCCATTGATCCATTGTGGCTTTTTTGTGCCTGTCACAAACTCTCCAATCAACAAAAAAACTTCTTTTATATTGATGTGAAAATTCAGCATCTGAATTTTCCGCACCAATGTTACTGATGCTGTTATTCCTGAAACGGAGTTGTATCTCCCATCGCGGCATATCCGCATAAACAAGCAAATCTGACATGGGCGAGATAAGTGTAGCGCCCATTCCATAAACAATACAAATTCCTTTTTCAACATTATGAACCTTGTTTTGTAACCAGGCTATTTTCTTTAAGTCAAAAAAATCCGAAAGATTTAAGGGGGCCATGTATCCAAAAACAGGATCATCAGTAACATACGGATAAACCATTTTTTCAATTTCTCCGCTAGTTTGCATAGCCGTTGATGCATCAAATAATTCTGCCGTAGGCATATGCTTTTGAAATTCTGCCACCAGTTCTGCCGTATAAACGCCATGATAACATTCAATTGCAATGATTATTTTTTTGTCTTCTTTTTCATTAATGATATCCTGAAGGTTATCTGCAATATTCTTCCACCCTTGCGTACAGGTATGTTCGCCAATCTTTATCCTGGGAAATTTGTCAAAATTTGATTTTTTCAACTGACTCATTTATCTAATACTATCTTTTAAATGTTTTTTCTTTTGCAATTCCGGATTTTGAACCAGTTTCGATTTTAAATTATTCCATACTTTCGTGGAAGATTGTATAAATGTTCGCACAAAGTATAAATGTAGGGAATCTTTTAAATGTTCAGACATTTGAACAAAATATCTTTTTTACCGAATATAGTTTATAAACATTCACTTATTTTTTTTCTGCATATTTTTTTATTAAAAAAGTTATGATGAAAACAAAACTGCTTTGTATGGGTTATCTTTTGGCTGTTGCTTTATTAGCAAAATCGCAACATTCGGTTTCACAAAAAAAAGACACAACTCGTTTCGCATTTAGAGTTGAAAAAGCAGATGACTGGACAAATCTTTTCCATCGCGATTCAGGATGGTTTGGAGCTGACGGCATTTTTTCTATTCCGCTGAGTGGCGTAGATAAAAATAACAACCAGGGGAATGATTCTACATTATTGCTTTTCAGTGATACATATATTGGTGAAGTAAAAGACGGCAAACCTCTACCCGGAAATACCGTGGTGAATAATACGATAGCCTACATAAAAGGCATTGATCCGGACGAGTCAAAAATTCATTTTTATTCCAAGCAATCAAAGAACGGAACTCCGGAGACTTTTTTTGTTCCTCAAACTTCGACAGAAAAAAAGCTGCAACTTTTTTGGCTCGGCGATGGATTTGTAAATAAAGAATTAAACAATACGCTCTACATATTTGGCTATAAAGTAGAAAGGACAGGCCCTGGTGTTTTTGATTTTATAGAACCGGGCGTTTCTATTATTGCAGTACCCAAAGGAAGTAACCCTCCATTTGCCAATCAGCGACAAGTTGAAACACCATTGAATATTAAAAGCGCCAAATTGGGCGAAGGCAATATAGGTGCGGGAATATTGGTAAATACAAAATGGGCAGGTGCACCTAACCCTGATGATTATGTTTATGTATATGGCTGTATTGGCAAGGATAAAAGCCTGGTAGTTGCAAAAGTAAAACCAAAAGAGTTTGAAAAAATAGATGAATGGAATTACTGGAATGGCAATGCCTGGAGCAAAAACATAAATGACCTGAAAGCTATAACCAACGGTGTTTCCAACGAATTAAGCATGACAACTTTACCGGACGGCCGCTACTTGCTGGTCTTCCAGGTATTGGGTTTGTCAGATAAAGTAGGTATGCGAATCGCAGCAAGTCCTGTCGGCCCTTTCTCAGATATTATTGAAATATATACAACACCTGAATGGAAAGAAGTAATCTGGACATACAATGCAAAAGCACACCCTAACTTATCAAAACCCGGTGAATTGCTGATTAGCTACAACACTATAACACCCGACTTTTGGAACGACATTCAAAAGGATGCGCACATTTACCGACCGAGGTTTATTAAATTGAAGTTTGATTTAAAATAGACCTGATTTAAAATAAATATTTTCAACTAAATTTTTATCTTACTAATATGCCAACGCCCAAGATTTGCCGTATATAACTGGGTGAAGTTTTTATCAAAAGCAAGATTAGTGGGATTTGAAAGTGTGTGTGCTTCCCAATCATTAATCAGTAAGGTTACTTCCTGCTTTTTATTCACTTTGAAAATACTGTTTGGCGCATAACATCCAACATAAAGATTCTCCTCATTATCAAATGCGATTCCATCAGGGCATGTTTGCGGAAGCGTGCAATATACCTCACGCTTACCGGCTGTGCCATCTGCGTTGATGGCGATTCTTTCTACGCCGGGCAACCAGGTACAAACCACATAAAGAAATTTTTCATCCGCAGAAAGCGCAAGGCCATTCGCAAAACTGAAAGGCCCTTGATGCCATATTGTTCCTTTGCCACTTTCGTCAAAGCAAAATATTTTACCGGTAACCTGGCGATAAGCACCACTGTCACTTACAAATAATTTTCCACTCTTTGTGAATGAAGCATAGTTCGGAATATTAAAATTTTCATTGTCAGCGCCCGTTGCAAATTTCTCCAGCTTATTACTTTCAATGTTAAGTTTCCATACACATTTATTTTTAAGATCACATACCGCAAGCGACGACGCATCCGGAGAAAAAGCAATCCCAAGAACGAATCCGTTGGTGTTGTTTATTTCTTCTACTAACTTTCCATCTTCTGAAATTTTGTAGATCTGTCCGCCTTCACCGCCAGCCCACACAGAGCCATCCGGATGAACAGCAACGCACTCAGGGTGATCAAGGCCATCCGCAAAAATGGAAACGTCTTCGATAGATAATGACATAGAATTTAAAGTTTTAACTTTTTATTTTTTGCTTAATTTCGCCCATCTTTTTTCAGGAAGAATGCTATACCAATCAGGTCTTTGCGGATCCCTGTCGTAGGGATAACCTCCGGTCTCTCCATAATATTCCGCATACTTGTTGAGCTTGTCTCTGTCGAGTTCAACACCCAGTCCAGGCGCAGTGGGAACCTGGATACAACCGTTATGATATTTCATTTTACCCCCTTTAATAATATCATCCGTCAGATGATGATAGTGTGCATCAGCGGCAAAAGACAAATTGGGAACAGCAGCGCCCAAATGCAGCATGGTAGCCAATTGTATTTCTAATTCGCCGGAGCTGTGTACTGCCACACCAAGCTGAAATTTCTCGCAAACAACACTTCCTTTTCATGCCTGGCGAAGGCCACCCCAAAAGGTGGTATCCAACAGTATTACATCAATTGCTTCGCTACGAATGCAGCTAGCTAATTATTCAAAATTTACCACCACCGTATTGGTAGCAGTTGGAATTCTTATACGACTTTTTACGCGACGCATTCCTTCCAATCTCCAAGTTGGATCTTCAAAATAATCATTGTTTAAATCTTCAATTGACTGGCCAATGCGAATAGAATCTTCCACACTCCATGCAGCATTAGGATCTATGCGTAACCTGTGATTGGGAAATGCTTTTGCCAATGCCCTGAATACTTCCACTTCATGATCGGGAGGAAATACGCCAGCCTTGAATTTGTGTGTTGTAAAGCCATGCTCAGCCACCAGATCTTTGGCATGTTGCACCATTTCATCTGCAGTTTCTTCACCACCTTTCTCCGTTTGTTCATTCGCATACCTGAAAAATAAATAGGAAGCGAAGGGCACCTCTTCTCTCAATGCACCGCCCAATAAATCACAGGCACGTATGCCCAGTTTTTTTCCCATAATATCCATACAGGCAAACTCGAGTGCGGCGTGCAACTGTGTTCTGTTGTTGTACAACGATGCGGTTGGGTTACAGATCTTCCAGTACATTGATTCAAGCTGAGGGATCGTGGCTAACGAGGTAACTTTTTAATCCCTTGAATGCATTCGCCGCAGACTCGCCACCACCAACCATTTCACCAAGACCGGTGATACCTTCATCCGTTTCCACCTCAACGATAGTCCGTATGAATCTTCCCCAATGTGCTCCGTTTGCATGACGAATTGGTGCCTCCAATGGGACAGCTATTGTGGTTGCTTTTATGTCTGTTATTTTCAATTGTAGAAATTTAAAAGTTGATGAACATTTTGCAAATAATAATTTGCTTAATCTTTTTTACTACCCTGAATTGTGATGCCTAATCCACCATCTATTCTTATCGCCTGCCCTGTTATGAAAGAGGCTTTATCGTCAGTCAAATACATAACCAATTCAGCCACTTCATCCGGTGTACCAATTCGCTTTGCAAGATGCATATCGATACATTCCTGTAGCACCGCATGAGGATCAGGAGATAAGGCAAAAGAATCGCGTAACATAGGCGTATCAATAGTTCCGGGACAAACAGCCACACATCTTATATAGGGAGAATAATCTACCGCGATGCTTCTTGTTAGTCCCAGGATAGCCGTTTTTGCTGTCGTGTATGCGGCCACTTTAGGCTGGCTTACAAATGCCTGTACACTGGCCATATTTATGATTACGCCTTTCTTTTTTTCGAGCATGAAAGGAATAGCATATTTAGAACAAAGGAATAAACCTTTAAGATTTACATTCATTACAAGATCCCATTCATCACCACTCGTTTCAGTGACGGTCCCATAGCGCTGAATGCCCGCATTATTTACAAGAATATCAACTGAATCAAATTGAGACCAAACCTTTTCAAAAGCTTCTTTTATCTGAATTTCTGAAGAGATATCACAATTGATAAATAGCCAGCGATTAGCGGTAATTCCCGATTCATCTTTTGCAATATCCATTAAAGCAACATTAGCTCCGGCCTCGTAAAAAAGCCTGGCGCATGATGCTCCAATGCCTTTAGCCGCACCTGTTATGACTACTGTTTTATTTCTATAGTCCATTTCTTAATTTTGAAATTGATTTGAAATTTATATCAGCCCCGTTTTTTGTTTTGATCTGAATTTGATCATTCACAATATTAATTTCTTCCACTTCTTCACATTCCGCATCTGTATTGTAAATAAAAGAAAAATAATTTTTAGTAATGGATTCGCCTGCGTCAATAAAAGCAACCGTTTTTTCATCAAACAATATGGAAGCAGTATTTAATATTTCATTAAAGGGTTGATGAATTCCTGCGGTCCCAAATTCTATACCTCTATACTGAATGATATCGTCTGCATAATGTTGCCATAGATGAATCCAAGGATAATCGCTTCGTTTCCAAACATAGCCAAATAATAAATTATGCTTTGGAGAAAATGCTGTGAGCCATCCATGTTCATCATCTTTTTTAATTACAAAAGAAAAAACCGCATTGTAAGGCTGAGAAGACTTCCTGAGATCAATTTCATTTTGTTTATCATTCTTTGCGAAGGGCCAATGCAACGTATTACTTCCGATTTGTTTATAAAAAGCCTGGTCGAAACCGACGCCGGCATTACAGTCAACGATTGTATCTTGATCAAGAAAAGGCGCTGCCAATGTAGGATGCTGCACGATATTATATAATCTTCCCAAGGAACCAAAGTTTTGAACAACTTCTTTTACTACAAACACAGGATTCTCTTCGTCCAATATAATTTTCCTATTCACCCTTAGTCCTTCAAGGCGCGCAAGCGCCTTCATCTCCAGGTTATTTTGTGCTGATATTTTTTCTAAACCCCAAAGGATATTAGCAACCTGTCCGTGATTTGGAAGGCCGGCGTTTATTTCATCCGAGGATGGTTCCCCCCATCTTCCAAGACATAAAAAATGCCCCTTGTAGGGAACACCGTCTTTATTATTCTCCGGCATTTGTTCTTTTGAAAACACAAAGCTCAACGGATTTATATCTATGCTTTTCAAATGAAAATTAGTAATAGCTCCGCCAAAAAGATCTATGGTGAGAATGGTCTTGTCGTTGTGCAGGCTTATTAAAGAAGAGGCTTTGTCATTCATTTTACGCAATCAATATTATCACGTGCAAATGATCAAATGTATAGCAAACATTGGCAGTTTTTTAAAAAAATCCTATCAAAAATTATAATTTACAATAATACTGCTGTTAAGCATATTCACACGATTGATTATATTTTGTAGATCTACAGGATTTCTTTCCAGTTTTCCCTTCCATGCAAGCAACATTTGGATATTCATATTTTTCATAAATCCACTAAACTGGTAATCACCGAATAAATTGAATTGCTGATAAGATGGAATGCCGTATTTATTTAGCCTGTAATTACCGGGATGTGGCAGATAATATTGGCCATAACTTAATCCCAGTTTCAATCGTTTGTTTTTTGAGGTAAATTTATTGTTAACAGACCATGCATTTATGCTGCCTAACCCTTCATTTCTTTCCCTTGGTAAAAAAGTATAGAATGGCTCGATTCCCCACTCCCTGGGCATCAGGAAACGTCCGTGGCTACTAATGCGCAGGTAATTGATGTTTGTTTTCCAGGAAGATGATTCATATTCGATTCTTGCAGCTAGCGCCCATGTATAACTTCCTTTTTCATAGTATCTTTTGGAAATTTCCTGGTTACCCCCTTCGCCTGAACTGTGCTGGTAAACATATTGCACCCCCGCGGTAATTTTATCTTTCAGATTAGGTTTAAAATATATTTCGGGCTGTATTAACACGGTGTTCATTATATTTTCCAGGTATGTATTCCATATCTGCAGGTGTAATAACTTCTTGTTGTATTGAACACCGGTTATCGCAACGCCCTTACTTTTCGTGTTACCAGGATACTCAGATTTTATCCCGTCAATATTCACGCCCGGCGGATAAACTCCTATTGATTCACCAATGCTGTACCAGTTTACAGTTGTTCGTGGCGCCATTCCCGTTAGCCATCCTGCATCCAGCGTCCAGCTATTTTTTATTTTTGATTGAAAATAAATTCCTTCTACCAAAGTAGGACGCATACGCCCATCCTGTTTGTTGATGAATGGCGTTTTAATAAATTGCCGCCCTGCGGTTAATTGTGTGTTCTTAATCTTGTAGCTTAAATACAATTCTTCCATCCGGCTCAAATTAGCCTTATTGCCAGGGGTGGTAATATCGAACAGTCCAATTTCGTAACGGTTCTTTTGATTTGTTAATAAATCAGCTTTTTCGAAATCAGAAGAGGTGATATCAAAAATAACAAACCCGCTCATACCTGCGCTAAAGCCTTTCCAACGCGGCGTGTAATATCCAATACCAGCCCCGGTAGCCAATGCATAATAATCACTTAATTTTCCCTCATTTATTGTACTCATAAAAAAAGAACGTGCCTGCCCACTAACCGTACCTCGCTTTAAAAAATGTTCCAGGGTATTTGTATCCGATCTTGCCGCTGGTTTCTCCTGTGCAAATAAGGAATTGGAAAAAAATGTAATAAGAGATATAAAGTAAATTTTTATCAAATTTTTTCTTATTGATTTTTAATGGCTTGCAATCAATTCCCGGATTGAAACAGGCTGAAGGAAAACTACCCTTAACCGCCGGCAGGGCGCCCAAGGCCTAGAACTCCATTATCAAGAAATCTCGTTATAACTTATCTTCCCGGGCTTTTCCGATTGTTTCTTATTTGTGGAGGCCGGTGTTTTGCAACTTCCGTTGACACTACAGCAGCCAATATTCATAACCGCCATAACAAGTATTGATCCCCCTAATAAACCAAGCAATGGAGTATTATTTTGAAAGGCTTCTACGACAGCCCACACGCCGATTGCAAGCCTTAGCAATCGCATAAAATTCCAGTTTTTTAATAATAATGTTTTCATAGTTCTTATGTAATTTTTCTTTGAAGCACATTCCATGCACCACCATTATAAGCTTCTACCCCTGCCTTTTTTAAAATACCCACTGCAATATTACTCCGGCTTCCGCTGCGGCAGACCGCTATTACAGGTTTATGTTTTTGCCTTATTTTATTCAGCAGGTTACTGATTGTGCTAGAAGGCATATTTATAGCTTCTTTTATATGGCCGGATTGAAATTCTTCAGGAGTTCTCACATCAATTATCATTGCTCCTTTTTCCTTTAATTCTTTAAAATTTACAGCAGGACGAGCTCCAAATAATTTCTTTAACAGATTCATCATTTTATAGTATTTAGTTTAATAAAGAATTCAGATCTTCAATACTTCCGCCATTGAACACATTTTGTAAACCCAATTGCTTCAGGTAATTCACTGCCTGTCCGCTACGGCTTCCGCTGCGGCAATAAAAAACGATAAATGGCGCATTTAAGTCTTTGATTTCTCCTGCATTTGCAGGAATTGAATCTAATGGAATATTAACGGCATTTTCCAAATGACCCATATCAAATTCCTGTTTGGTGCGAACGTCCACAATTTTTGTAGAAGGTTCTTTAATAATTTCCCTTACTGTCATAAAAAATATTTTATGCGTAAAATTGCATTTGTTTTATAAGGGCTACAATGACTTTTGTCACACAAGGTTATTCCTGGCTTTTTAGGTATGTCTTTTTCTTTGCTATAAAAAATGAAAAGATGTTCTTTCTTACGCTTTTGGCAACAAGCGCTGCTATAGCTTTGTAGGTTTTATTAAGATGCCTGCATTTTATGCTAAATCTGGTATCTTACAAAAATCAGGGATATGGGCGCAATCATGGTAGCGTATTATGCTGGTGCCAATTTTACGGGTAGAAATGAAGTTGGCACCAGCATAATACGCTACCATGATTGCGCCCATATCCCTGA
>JBKJRY010000026.1:0-17663 GCA_046593045.1 Chitinophagaceae bacterium
TTCATATTTGTTTAATGACAAACGCCTCAACGTTTGGCGTTTTAGTATCTATATGACGCTTGTCTTATTGTGGCACAAAAATGAATTAGTCAATCCATTTCCAATAAGCCGCAAAAGCGTTATGGAATTGGCTCATGTAAATAGTTTTGCTACTTACCATAAATGTATAAAGCAATTGGAGATATTCGGATATATTCGATATAATCCTTCTTATAGTTATTACGAAAGAAGTTCAATTTTTATTAATGATGTTGATAAATAGAGCCCATTTTTCACGCACAATGAATAAGGAGGTTATGGTTACTCTTGTTTAGCATAAAAATCATCAATTTAAGTAGCGCAATAAACAAACATAATAGTGAAAAAATTTGTGTGTCATTTATTGCAATTCTTGTTCGGCTCAGAATCGTAGTAGCGATGAAGTTTCTATAATGGAAATGGAGCGAAGGGTTCAGCTCTTTCATATGTTCTAAGAAAGACAACACAGGAAACTTGAGGATGATTGAGTTTAGAACATTAGAGTTATTGATTATTCAATTTACTGAAAGAGAAGAGCCGTCTGAGGTGAGAGTCTCAAGTACGGTTGTGTGTTGGGCTTGGGCTAAAATGCCCTTGTCTACCCGCCCTGTAATACGAATTAAAAGAGGAAACATAATGATAAGCAATTACCATATCAAGTAAAAATTCTTTAATGCTTTTATGAATTTACCTTTGAATCGACAACCTTGCTTTATAGAACAAAATTTCAGCGCCGGTCTCTTTACTTAATTAATTTAATGCAAGTATTTAAACGCAAAGGAATTCAAATGTTTTTAAAAAAGGGCGATAGTTACTAATGGTCATTACGTTTTCTAAATGATTTAGCAATATGAAGTTTCCGTTCTCTGTGGGCTCGAAGATTGCCGACAAATTGGTAGGGAAATGAAATCAGACTACTTTGCCATTCTAAAATATTAGTGCTATGAGTGATATCATATTGCGAAAGTTTTTGATGTGGATCTTTCTTTTCGTGTATGCCTGATGGCCATTTCTATTTTTTACTGATGGTTTTGCGTATGAAATTGCATAAACATTATTTTTGAATCGTGGATAACAACATACCCATTTCATTTGTATATAAGGGGCAGCACTATGACGGCCGTTTGCAACTTTTCAATATCCGCTCCGTCAGGCCTTAGAAGCCGGTACGCTTTATTCAGTACTTATTTAACTATTAGCTGCCTCAAATTCATTATACTTTTAAGCCTCTATTTGTTATTTGGCAAAATGCGAATAAAGAAGTTACGAGTAAGTGTCAACCGCTGACCGGGTAGAGAAGGAATAACTTTATCGCCTATGATCTTTGACCACAATCACATCTTTAACTAACTCCCGTCATCTATTAGTGCAGGCATCTTTGATATTTTTAATAAAAAATCGAAAGGGACAGGAGGTTATCGCAGTGTTAAACATAAGTCATGCAGACCTGCTTATAGAAACTCTTGCACAAACCCGTTTCTATAGGACACATATAATTAAAAGGATATCACAATTGGAATTTTTAATAGTGAATAAAATTATTTTATGAAAAAGATATTAATAGCAACAGATTTTTCAACAGCATCGCGCAATGCCTCCCGGTATGCAATAGAGCTGGCTAAAGAAATTAATGCGGACGTTTATTTATTCAATTCTTATAAAATACCAACGCCTGCGCCCGGATTAACTACGACTATTTCAAGGTATGATATCATGATGCAAACAGATATACGCCTGCTTGAGGAAGCTGAAGCCTTTGATAAGGGAAGAAAAGAAATAGAGATCATTTGTGATGAAGGCGAACCCGCCGACGCTATTCTAAAATTAGCGAAGGAAAAAGCAGTTGATTTTATTATCGTAGGAATGAAAGGAAGCGGGAAAAATTTAAAAAAATTATTTGGGAGCACAGCCACAGCATTGGCAGGAAACTGCGGGATTCCCCTAATTATTGTACCGGAAGATGCAAAATATCACACTCCAAAAATCCTGGTTTACGCCAGTGATTCTATTGTTGCTGATACAATTATTCCTATTGCAGTTGAAGAAATTAGCAGCGTTTTCAATTCTAAGGTTTTCGTAGTGAAAGTGGTAAAGAATAAGCCCAATCAGTTTCACGATGAGAAAGATGATGGGGAAAATTTACCGAACACATCTTTTGAATTTATTAAAGACGATAATGTAAATCATGGGCTTCACAATTATATTATTCAGCACAGCGCGGATATGTTGGTGATGATCCCGCATAAGCATGATTTTGTTGAAAGGCTTTTTAAAAAAAGTGAAACAAGGGATATGATATTCCATACGAAGATTCCCTTGTTGATTCTGCCCGAAAGCAATACAAACAGTCATCATTCTTTGAAAAAAGAAAATACAAACGTATCCCCGGTGCTTATTTAATTATTTAGTTTTTCAATAGTAAAAGATCCCTGTCGGACGGTCCGCAGGGATTTTCGTTAAATGACAAATGAAAATTCATATAGCATTATCGGCCTGTCTGACAAAGAAGTGCAGGCATCAAGAGAAATGCATGGAAACAATAATACCCTTGCAGCGGAAAAGCGTGTATTCGTTCACGTGTTGAAAGAGATTGTTTTGCAGCCCATATTTATTTTACTGCTGGTGGCCTGCTTTATTTATTTTTTTGCCGGTCAATATACTGATGGATTTATTATGCTGGTAGCCATCTTTATTGTCGCTGGCATTTCGTTGTATCAGGAATACCGGAGTGAAAATGCGATAAATGCCTTGAAAAAACTATCGGCGCCGAAATCAAATGTTATTCGCAATGGCATGCAATTACAGATACTTACGGAAGAAATGGTGGTGGGCGATATGGCGGTAATCGAAGAAGGTGACATTATCTCTGCAGATGGCGAAATTATTTCTTCCCACGACTTATCGATAAATGAATCTCTCCTCACCGGAGAAGCAATGCCAGTGAGTAAAAGTGCAGATAGCAATGATAAGGTTTATAAAGGGACACAGGTAACCAGTGGCAATGCAGTACTAAAAGTAACTGAGATTGGAAGCGCAACGAAATTCGGAAAAATAGGGTTGTCACTTAAGGAGATTACTATCATAAAAACGCCTCTTCAAATCCAGATAAATTCTTTCGTACGCATAATGGTGTGGATTGGAGGGATCGCTTTTTTGTTTGTTGTCTCTTATCATTATATACAAAGCCGCGATATCGTGCAATCATTTTTGCAAGGCTTAACCCTAGCTATGAGTATACTTCCGGAAGAGATACCGGTGGCCTTTACAACCTTCATGGCATTGGGTGCGTTTCGTTTATTACGCAATCACGTTATTGTAAAGCAGCCACAATATGTAGAAACGTTAGGATCAGCAACGGTTATTTGCGTTGATAAGACAGGCACTATTACTGAAAATAAAATGAGCATTGAATATGTGTATGATGCCATCAATAAAGTTTCACTGCATGTTACTAATACAAATAATTTACCGGCAGAACTTATAGAATATGCAATGTGGTCCAGTGAAATTGATCCGTTTGATCCTATGGAAAAAGCAATTCATAATTTATATAAAGGAATCTCAACTGAAGGCAAACGCAAAGAATATGAACAGGTGCATGAATACCCGATAAGCGGAAAGCCTCCTATGATGACGCACATCTTCAGAAATAATTTAGGTGATACAATCATAGCAGCGAAAGGTGCCCCGGAAGCATTGATCAGGCAAAGCGATTTAACCGCAGAAGAAATAAAAGTAATTCAGCAACAATTGAAATGGTATTCTGAAAAAGGTTTCCGTGTATTAGGCGTTGGCAAAGGAACCTGGAACGAAAAAAACTGGCCGGCATCGCAGGAAGAATTCAGAATGCAATTTCTAGGCTTAGTAGCATTCCAGGATCCTCCAAAGCCTGGTATAACCAAAACAATTAAAACATTTCAAAACGCGGGTATATCTGTAAAAATGCTTACAGGCGATTATCCCGAAACAGCCATTGCTATTGCAAACCAGGTACAACTCGGCAACAGCGATAAGTGGCTTACCGGTAAAGATGCTATTGAGCTTTCATCAACGGAATTAAGAGACCGGGTAAAAGAGACTGATATTTTTGCAAGGATGTTTCCTGAGGCAAAACTTAAGGTAATTAATGCACTGATAGAAAATGGTGAAGTAGTTGCCATGACCGGCGATGGAGTAAATGATGCGCCTGCATTAAAAGCTGCTCACATCGGCATTGCAATGGGAAAGCGTGGCAGCGAAGTGGCGAAGAATGCAGCATCTATCATAATCGCAGATGATGACCTGGGTCACATGGCCGATGCGGTTGCATTGGGAAGGAAGATATATGATAACCTAAAAAAAGCCATTCAGTATATAGTTTCCATTCACATTCCTATCATTTTAATAGTAACCATTCCGCTACTCCTGGGCTGGCAATTCAACGAGATCTTTACACCCGTACATGTGATATTTTTAGAATTGATTATGGGGCCAACCTGTTCTTTTATTTATGAAAATGAACCGATTGAAACGGGCAGCATGTTACGCTCGCCAAGGAATGTTTCTTCCAATTTCTTATCAGCAAAACAATTAAGAATAAGTGTTGTGCAGGGATTGGCTATCACGCTGGGTTGCCTGGGCGTTGGGTATTATTTTATGCAGCAGCAAAAAGACGAGAATTTTATTCGAACTTCTGTTTTCGTTACGCTCTTATTTTGCAATATTTTTCTCACGCTTGTTAACCGTTCTTTTCACTATACTGTTTTCCAGACTATTCGTTATAAGAATTTTCTTATCCCGTTGATAATCGGCATCACCATCATTTTTATTTTTTGTTTTGTGTATCTGTCATTTTTCAGGAGCCTTTTCTCACTTGTATATATTTCACCAAAACATCTATTGCTCTTTATGCTGGTTGCTTTGGTAAGCACAGGCTGGATGGAGATCTTAAAGATATTGAGAATGAAAAAGGTGAAGAATCTTTAAAGGAATATTTACATAGATCCTTTCAATATTTTATTCCAATATAGCCACGGTAAAACATATTTCTTCAACAGCCACATGCTCCATCTCGGCTTACTTTGGTTAAAAGGAAAGGTTTCAGTTGGCTTATTATTATAATCGAATTCCGCCAAAATTAATTTGCCATAACCTACTACGATTGGGCAGCTACCATAGCCATCATATTTTGCGCCCAAAGGTTTATCGTTCATCAAGGCTATTAAATTTTCAACCAACACTGGGGCTTGTTTGCGAACGGCTGCACCAGTTTTTGAATTAGGAGTACTAGTAGCGTCACCTATTCCAAAAATATTTTTGAACTTACTGTGTTGCAAAGTATATTGATCAACATCGATCCATCCATTTTCATTCGCTAGTGGGCTGGAACGGATAAAATCAGGAGCACTTTGCGGAGGTGTTACATGAATCATATCGAAATGTTTCTTCATCTCGCTTGTGTTGCCACCATCATCTTTTATTTTAAAAGTTGCGATCTTGTCCTCGCCGTTTATTGCTACAAGGTCATAATGGAAGTTAGTTTCAATGCCATATTTATTTATAATTTTTTGTAACTCATCAGCATATTTCTTTATGCCGAAAATCACTTTACCGGCACTTGAAAAGTCAACTTTTACTTTCCCCTGCAAATGCTTTCTAAAATAATCTGCGGCCAGGTACATAATTTTTTGAGGAGCACCGCCGCATTTTACCGGCGTTGAAGGGTTGGTGAAAATAGCCGTCATGCCGGGCTTCATTGCCTGGATACATTCAAAAGTATAGGGAGCGAATTCAAATAGATAGTTACTGGTAACATTATTTTTACCCAGCGTTTCTTTTAATCCATCTACGGCATCCCAGTTCAGTTGAATACCCGGGGCCGCCACCATGTAATCATAAGTAATATTATCACCTTCCCTGGTCGTAATGCTGTTTTCATGAGGCTGAAAAGAGACCACGGCATCTTTTATCCATTTTGCCTTTGAAGGTATTACTGACGATTCTTTTCTCATTGTCTTTTTAATATTGAAAGTACCGCCTCCCACGAGTGTCCATGCAGGCTGGTAAAAATGCTTTTCGGAAGGTTCAATGATGGCTATGTTAAGTTGAGGGTCTTTGCGTAAAAGCCTTGCTGCAACTGAAATACCCGCGTTGCCACCGCCAACGACTACTATTTGAAAATGCGACATAATGTTCATGTTTTATTTCGTTAAAACTACCCGGAAAGCCAGTGAATTACTATGACATAGGTCACCTCACGATATGATTTCGAATTTTTGTGTAATAGCTCATCTTCCTTGTGATGCTGGGACTAAATAATTTGTCCAGGAACTTTCTTCTGTGTGTGAACATTGTCAGGATATCTACATTATTTTTATCAACATAGTCCTGCATCGAAGCAATAAAATCTTTGCCAAACACATGTGTGGCTGTGAACGTTGGTTCATTATATTTTCTTCTTATAAGTTTTTCGTATTCAGAAGTTTCATGTGTATGTAACAATGCAGTTCCTGCGCTATCTTTCTTTTCATTAGTAAAAATAATCGCATCAATCTTAGCCATAAATAAATTGGTTATTTCAAAAAGAAAATCGAGCTTATATGTATCATCTTCGAAATGATTTGTTGCAAAAAGCAAACTTTCAGGTTTCTTCCATTCGTACTCAGATGGAATCGCCAACACCGGCACTTTACTGTTTCCAATTACAAAAGAGGTATTACTTCCAAATAATATTTTTTAAGTTCTGACGCGCCTACAGTGCCCATAATGACCAGGTCAATATTATTTTCTTCGACTACATGTTTTATAGCTTTTTGCAATAAATTCTTGGTAACAAGAACTTCTACATTTATCCCGTCTGCTTTAGCGATTTTATTTTTTATTGTATTTAGCTTATTTACTACGTCATTGTACAGTGATTGATTATACTCTTTCGTCACACCCATGTAATCTGTATAAATGTCCCCCTGCAAGTCGAAGGCATGATGAAGCATAATTTCTATTGGGAGAATTTTAGCCGATTGTACAGCGAAGTTTATTGCCTTATCGGCGCATAAAGAAAAGTCAGTTGGAACCAATATCTTTTTCATCATTTTTATTTTTTTAAACTCATTTAGCATACTAAGAATCAATAAAAAATAATTTCATTATTAGCAGCCCAATTTTTGAGTTAATATTTTCATAGAATCAATCTCTATCCAGATTATAATCATTACACTTTCAACCAAGATATTATCCTGGCTTCTTTCAAAGAATGATTAAACTCACCACATTATATGATCGTGATAATGCGATGTATCCAATAAAAACTTATTGAGAAAATACTCCGTTCGCCGGTTCTGGTAATTATTGCTTCCGAACCAAGGCTTATTAACATCATACGTAATAATGATGAAACTCATCCTTTTGTATGACCTGCATCTTTAATTCCCGGGTATCTAAAAAATACTTTTGCTTATTATTAATTTCCAAAACATTAAGAAAGATAACTCATGGAAACCCGGGGATTAACAAAGCTATCCGAAACATAATAGAACAATTAGTAGTTAATAGGGACAACCAGGAGGCAAAACCTTATGCCGCAAAAAAAAATGCAACAGGTACGGATTGAAAGCAATACATGGAAAAGATTACTTGATTTTTTCAGGGAGGAAAATGTTCGGTCCAAAAACAGGCTTTCAGATATACTTAAGGAAAACTTTGACAGGAGTTTGCTGGAAGATCTTGAAAATTTTCAAAGCCGGTTTGTACAGCAGGATGAACTCATCGGCCTTCTTAGAAATGATATTGCGGAACTCGACAAACTGCTGCTGGATGAAAAAATGAATGATGGCATCAGGCCCGCTATGGTAGAAAGAAAAATCGGCAAACTTCGCCACAATCTCTCTAATTCGGAAAGGCGCTTTTCTGAATTGCAATTGGATTTTAACAAGTACCTGGGGGAAAATATTGCCTGATAAGGAATGTAAAACGAGAGAGAATGTTTTTAAATAAAAAAACAAATCATTCTGAAAAAAAATGTAGGCAGAACTGGCTGGTAAACAAGAATTGTACTTGGTATTATAATCATTGCCGCAGGAATCTATTTTAACTCATGGTGGGGTGTTTTAGCTGCCATCCCTCTTGTTACTGCTTTTACAGGCTTATGCCCATTGTATAAATTATTAGGAGTGAATACTGGTAATGCGTAAATCATTAAATGATTATAGCGCTTCTTCAATTAAGCAATTGCTCCAGTTTTTTTTGATTTACAATAGTGATATTTCCGTTTACAATTTCAATAAGTTTTTCAGTTCTGAAATCACTTAGCGTTCTTATTAATGATTCAGTAGCGGTTCCTGCAATGCTGGCCAGGTTTTCCCTGCTGATGTTTATTGTAAACTTTTCTTCCCTTTCATTGCTGTATTTATTTTAAAGTGTGATTAATGCATTGGCTACTTTTTTTCGCAATGAATTATAAGCAAGCCCCAACAAGTGTTGCTCTTTTTCTGAAATGTTCTTTGCCAGTAATTGTATAAATTTCTTTGCCACTTCAGAATTTTTATTCAACAGATCTTCAAAATCTTCTTTAGGTATTACAGCAAGTTCGGTTAACTCAAATGCTTCTGCAGTATCCTTATAAACACTTCCTTCCAGCAGCGGAATATATCCGAGGAAATCACCAGCGCTGTACAATTCAGTTATAAGTTCTTTTCCATCCTCATGCGTTTTAAAAGCCTTTACTTTTCCTTTTACTACGTAATAAAGCCTGTTGGGATGATTGCCTTCTGAATAAATAACCTGCTTCTTTTTATAAATATTTGTATTCCTGTTTTCAGTGAGCGCCTGCAAGGCATTGTTGCCAAATGATACTTCTATCAGGTGGTTCAAGCCTTCTATGCCCGGGGAAAGTTGCTCTTTTAGCAAATCAAGTTTTTTTAAACGGCTGTCCACAGCATTCAATAATTCAGTACCATCAAAAGGCTTGCTAATATAGTCATCGGCTCCGAGCTCCATGCCTTTGCGAAAATCATTGCGCTCAGATTTAGCCGTTAAAAAAATAAAAGGGGTATTTTTTATTCGTTCATTTTTATGCACAGCATGCAGCACACCATAACCGTCGAGCACCGGCATCATTATATCGCATATTATAAGATCGGGTGTATGTTCAAGTGCTTTTTCGACACCGGCTTTTCCATTCTCAGCAACTATCACTTTGTAGTTTGACAGTTCAAGTATCTCCGCGGTATTTTCACGAATGTCAGCGTTATCTTCAATAAGTAAAATCGTCTTCATATCAATTTTTTAACAAGTAAAAGTTACCAGGAATTCAGTTCCCTTTTCCAGGTCACTATTATAAGTAACTGAGCCATTCATAAGTTCTGCATATTTGGCAACTATATGCAGCCCCAGGCCTGTGCCCTGTATGTTGTCAGCATTGGAGGCCCGGTAAAAACGTTCCATCAAATGTTTCTGATCTTCCTTTGATATTCCAATACCATGATCTATAACGGACAGGACTATGCGCTCTTCGCTTTTTGCAGTTTTTATTTCAATCTTCCTACCCTCAGGCGAAAATTTGCTGGCATTGGAAACGAGGTTCATAACTATATGCTTCAACAATGAAGGGTCCAGTACAACATTGGTATTTCCTTCGTGGGAGTAAATGATTTCCTGTTTACTTCTGATGTTATTTTTTATTTCTTCAACAATAGCCGTTATCAAATTTTCAATATTGAATTCACTCAACTTTACCTGGATTTTGCCCTCTTCTATTTTACCAACACTAAGAAAATCATTTAAAATATCAGTAAGCATATTCACGGAAGATATGATGCGTTGTAAATGCTTTTCCCTTTTCGGCTGTTCCTCTGCTGAAGAATATTTTTCAATAAGGTAGGCTGATGAGAGCACCGTGCTTAATGGCGTACGAAACTCGTGCGAAGCCATGGAAACAAAATTTGATTTCAATTCATTAAGCTCTTTTTCTTTTTCCAAAGATTGGCCAAGCACTTGCTTCGAACGCTCCAGTTCATGAAGGGCATTGGTAAGCTGAAGGGTTCGCTTTTCTACAGTAGCCTCAAGTTCATCATTTAGTTTCCTAATTTCTTTCTCTGCTTTTTTTCTTACAGTGATATCGGTAACAAAAGCAATTACACTACTTTCGCCGTCACTATCATAAATTCCCAGGCTTACTTCAACAGGGAATTCTGAACCGTCCTTTCTCACAGCAAATAAATCCATCCCAAGGCCCATTGGCCTGCTCCTCGGATTGTGTGTGTAGGCCTGCCTGTCTGCTACATGATGATGATGAAAACGGCTTGGGATAAGGGTTTCGATAGGCTTATCAACAACCTCTTCAGAAGTATAAGCAAAAAGATTTAGGGCAAAAGGATTTATAGATTTGATAATGCCCCCGGAGTCTGTAACAACGATTCCCATGGAGGCATGTTTGAAGAGCGCAATGTTTTGTGGAGAAGACTGCATTCTTTAAAAATAGGCAAATACAAAATAAACTAAATCTTTTTGGATGTTAAATACTAATTGCTGACCCAGGAGGTTTCTTTTTTAATGGTTGAAATTGGGATAGTCTTCCATTTTTTGCACGTTGTATTCAATACTTTCCACGTGGAAATTTCCATAAGCAAAATCGCCATCGGGATAAGTGTAAACAGCATCAGCATAAAATGCAACTTTCCGGTTATCGAATTCTTTATACTCTTTAAGCGGCGTTGACCATGGTAACCGTATTAATTTTTTACCTTCCGTTGCATAGCGGTCTTCCGAAATAAAATTTATTAATTCACCTTCCTCATTAAAGTGCAACCATGCGGATATGGTAATGCAATTATTCGTAAATGATGCATGCACCTTGTTTCCATTGGTTTCCAACCATTGTATCCTTTCATCAATTAATGTAGCCGGAGCCAGGCAACACATATCATTAAAAAAAGTAACCGTCTCAGAAATATCCATTTCTTTCCCGGATTAATATTGAATCCTGAACATTGACAACAACCTTATGTCCATAAAAGCTTTTCCATTTTTAAAGCAGTGGAAACCGGTAACCGCCAGGTGTTTCATGGTTGCGTATAAGAAAAATAATCTTGTGGAAGCATTTATAAAATTGTATTGCCCGGAGGTAAAAGGCATCCACTCCGCCTGGGCGCTTTGCCGTAGCTGGCCGGACAATTTAACCTTGAAATTTTTTACTTTGGGCTTTCCGATTGCTCCGTTATATCTCAAATACTTTTTAACCGGCCCGGGCAAATTCTGAATGTCAGCCTCGGTCAATAAATTAAGAGGCTCTAAAGGCGTTAGTCTTAAAAATGCCCTCACTTGTTTTTTATATTTCGTGCTGAAGTTCCATTCTGCAAAACCAGGGATAGTTCCAAAAAGTATAATAGCATTTATAATTGTTGCCAGCTTTGCTTCGGGCCAGTAGGCAACTACAAGATATTGTGATAAACAAATAGCCATGATAGAAAAGAGCATCCACAAATTTTTCTTTAAATAGAATAAGAAAGCAGCAACCATAAAGAATGATCCCGCTATTAGCCAAAAAATGCCAAAGATTTTTGAAACATTTTGAACAATAATATTTGGGTGCTCAAGATTAAATGCTTTGGAAAAGCCTGCCAGCTGAATCAATGCGTGAAACAATATCAATAGGAAAAAAGTGATCCTCATAATTTATTTATTAGAGCTCAAGGATTATCCTCAGGTAAAATTCGAATCCACAAATCATCCTATGATATTCTACGAATGCAATCAACCGGGTTATTGGATATTGCGATTGTATTGGTTGGACCTAATCCTGGAGCGACATTACAGGCACGTGGCTGTGCAGAACCAATTGTTTTGTATGGCTCCCGTGTGTTAATTTATCCAGCAGGCTATGTTGCTTCGGCATTACTATCAGCAGATCTATATTATTCTTTTCAGCGAAATCAATTATGCCTTCGTCTATATTTTCATTAATAATAAAATGGTACTCATGATTTATGGGCGCAAGCATTTCCATAAGCAAGCCTGATTCAAAAATTGTATGTGGAGAGTGTTGGTCCTTCTTACTGATATTAAGCACATGGAGTTCTGCATTGAAATCATGCACCATCTTTTTGATTCCCTTAAGATGATCCCTATCAATCTCATTTTCAAAATCGAAGGACAGGCCAATTTTTTTCACCTCGCTAAATTGTGCGCCGCGTGGTACTGTAATCACAGGCCACTTGAGTTGTTGCATAGCATCTACTGAGTGACTACCAAAAAAGCGGTAATCAGTGGCAGAAGAGCCCTGACTTCCCATTACTACCGCATAAGGCTGTATGTCTTCGCACACTGATTCAAGTTCGTTTATAAAAGTGCCCATTTTCACGATTGTTTTTATATTCAGTCCATTTCCACACTTATGTTCAAGTTGCTTTTTAAGCTGATTTATTGATAATTCTGCATTTTCTTTTAATACATCAGTATCTATTAGCGTAGGCACCGAAGAATAGGTTATGAACGGAAAAAACGTATGGAGTAGTAACAAATCTGCATCAATGGCTTTAGCCATATCCGCAGCATAGTTCACCGCATTCAAAGCGGCAGGAGAAAAATCGGTAGGAATAATGATGGTTTTCATTGTAAAAAAATTTAAGTGTAGATTATAATATAAGTGCAATGTGACCATAGTCTTTCAGCAGATCTTTATCAACAAACTCAACGTCGCCGTTTTCTTCAAGAACTTTTTCTATGATATCGTCAACCGCGTCTTTTATATAAGAGGACGAGTTATAGGGATGAATTGCACTATCAATAAGTTCTTTATCGCTGCCATATCCTGAAGGATATTTATAATTTTTTTCTACTAAAAGAAGACGGCCATGGCGGTGCATCGCTTCGCTGAAAACTTCTTCTATTCCTGACACTACTTTCTTTTCGCCGGAAGCATGTGTCAACTGGTGCTTAAGGCTTTCCCGCTTAACACCGGGCCAATTATGAATTAATGGGCTTATCGTTTTTCTTAATTTACCGGGTGAAATATTTTCGCCATTATGTTCAGCATAATCAATTATTGAAGAAGCATGCTTTGTGATATTTTTAAATTGATGAATAACTTTTTTATCACCCAATACAAAAAGAGGAACCTTGAACGATTGCAGAATAACATTGAGGGTAACATCAATATGTTGCAAATATTCCTTAGTAAAAATTAACTCGTCAATATTTCTCCTATACTCGGAGCTATTTGAAAATACCTGCTCCATTTCCATCGTATTATCTAAATAAATTTTAGTTTCTTCTTCACCGAAAACAAGCATTAGGTAATCCCGAACTTCTTTTTTACTATTTATAATATCGCGTATTGCAAAAGAATCGTCTACCATGATGCGTTCTTTAACTTCCATGTCCAGGTATAAAACTTTTTCAAAAACAGCCGAAACATAAATGGCGATACTTTTTTTATGCGTACTATAATTAAGATCTTTTATAATGATCTTCAATTTTTCTATAACCAGCATAGCCATCTCTATTTGAAATTTTTCCAACAATTCATGCTCAACTTTTATAGCTGCCTTATTAAGTGAAGCAGACAATTCTCTCTTTGATTTCATTTTTGGCTCAAAGGGCATAATGATAGAAACGGATGGATAAAGCGAAACTGCTTCTGATTCACTATAGGGCGAGGGCATCAACAACAACTGGTTCATGGTATTTTATTTAGAAAACAAATGTATCCACCTTGTATTCCTTGCGTAATGATGTTAATCATCAAGTACGTTGATTTTCCTCAGTACAATTATAGGGAGTGTTAAATCTTTTGTGATTTTGAAAAATGAAAAAGAGATGGAAATTTTAACTGACTGATATCATGGTAACAGGAATCATTCATCATAACGAGGTACTACCCGCTTAATTAGGTTTGGACAAAACTTTTTTGATGATGATTTGTACAAAACAATTAAATGCGGAGCCATCAAAATTGTGCAATAAATTAGTTCAACATGGGCATTGATTCCAGTAATTCTCGCACCCCAATAATAGATTCCCTTTCAAGAAATTTAATAAGAGGCATAGTAGTAGCGGTGCGTGACAGCATTGTTGATTTGAAGTTTGAAACCAATCTTTCGTTCATCAATTCTGTGTTAAGAACCGGGAATAAAATGGAGATCATTCCGGGTATGCGATCAGGCATGATGGAAACAGCTAAAGGCGATAGCAGTATGATGTCAGGAATGTATAATATAATGAAAGATAATCCGCAAATGATGCATAACAACACAGGTAACAACATGATGAATGGCATGAACCTAAGAGACGAATGAATAAATAAGTAAAGTAATGAAAGATAACAACAACTACAATAGAAGAAGTTTCATTGAAACAGCAAGCCTGGTCGCTGCCGGGTTTTATGTAATGCCATTATTTAGTTCCTGTAATCCGGTTACGTCGTCCACTAATCCCGAAGCTGGGACTACTGTCAATAACGATTTCAATGCCGATGTCGATATACAATTAAAGGCGGTACAGTCAAGTACTAAAATTCTATCCACCAAAAATACAGATACGTATTCGTACAGGGGTTCTTTGATAAAGGGGGATAAACAGACCTTACAACAGTTAGATGGAAGTGCTTTCGGCCCCATAATACGGGTACAGAAAGGAGATAAGGTGCGGATACTATTTGAAAACGAGATTCCTGAAAAATCGATTATCCATTGGCATGGGCTGCATGTATCGCACGAAAATGACGGGCATCCGGAACATGTAATAGACAAAGGGAAAACTTATCTCTATGAGTTTGAAGTTATGAACAGGGCAGGCACCTATTGGTTTCATCCGCATCCCCACGGTCGCACAGGAGAACAGGTTTATAAAGGGCTGGCAGGTTTGTTCATCGTTACAGATGAAGAAGAAAAAGCCTTGAATTTGCCGTCCGGGGATTATGATATTCCCGTTGTAATTCAGGACAAAACTTTCGATGATAATAACCAATTGGTCTATTTGCCTAATGGAAGGATAGACCAAATGAGGGGCTTCTTAGGGAATCAAATACTTATCAATGGAAAAATGGATAATACCCTGTCCTTAAACAAAGATGGAAAATATCGGTTACGACTGCTCAATTGTTCAAACTCCCGTGCCTACAAATTGGCATGGAATACCAAAGAGCCCATTACCGTTTTTGGGGTTGATGGTGGGCTCCTGGAAAGCTCTAAAACATTACCCTATTTCATATTGGCTCCTGCGCAACGGGCAGACGTTTGGCTTGATTTATCAGACAGATCGGAAAGCGAGGAGTTAAAATTAATTCACCTGCCTATACCATTGGGCAATATGATGGGTGGTGGAATGATGGGTAGTGGAATGATGGGCAACAAAAGTGATAATTCACTGCCTTATAATAGTCAATTCGATATCCTTAACATAAATGTAGGATCATCAAGGAAGAATGATGCGCAACTGCCGGACAGGTTATCGGTTACAAAGGCTTTAGACCCGGCCGATGCGGCCAATAGTAATTTTCCAAGAACGTTCAATTTTGGAATGGAGGGAATGATGCAATGGACGATAAACGGAAGAACCTACAATGGGAACAAAGTGGCGGACGATGAAATCGTGAAGCTTAATACCACCGAGGTCTGGCGAATAAACAATGGAGGAAAAATTTCTAATGGGAATCAAAACAATGGAGGCGGTATGATGGGGAATAATAGGGGCATGGGGAATATGATGCAGATGCCTCACCCTGTACACATTCATCAATTGCAGTTCAATATTATAAACAGAAATACCGAAAACGTTGACCGAAACCTATGGAATGCCGTTAAAGACGGGTTCATAGATCAAGGACGTCAGGATACCGCGTACCTGCTACCTGGAATGTACATGGACCTGGTAATGCGCTTTGAAGATTTTAAAGGATTGTTCCTCTACCATTGTCATAATCTTGAACATGAAGATATGGGGATGATGAGGAATTTTAAAATTGAATAAATAAATAGACCCGCATAAAATGAAAAAATGATTTTAACCGAATATTTAATAATCTAAAAATTAAAAACATGAAAACAGTAAAAATTTTAATGGCAATTAGTTTATTGGGAACAATGATTAGTTGCAAATCAACTTTCAATGCCACCAAAACAATGCAGGTAGAAGAAAACAGAAATGCCATCTATAAAGAAATCATTTCAGATCCTGTTCAGTTGACCAATTTCATGATGGAGGCACAAAAAAATGAAGAGGCCAAAAAGATATTGATGAAGGCTAATATGGAACAGATGGAATCTGGAAATATGAAAATGATGATGGACAAAAATCCGGAAATGAAGGAAAAAATGCAATCCCATATGCAAATGATGATGGAAAAAAATCCCGAAATGAAGGAGAAAATGCAATCCGATATGCAAATGATGATGGAAAAAAACCCCGAAATGATGCAAAAGATGCAATCTAAAATGCTCGATAAAATGATGGAAAGTGAAATGGGTCGCAATATGCTGATGGATAAAATCGACACCAACGATTCGATGAAAAAAGAGATGAAAGAAAAGATGATGCAAATGATGAATGAAAATCCCGAAATGATGGAAGAAATGATGCAGAAAATGATGGAAAAAAATCCTGAGATGATGAAGAAGATGCAAAACAAGAATGGTAATGGCATGAAGAGCGGTAAGCAACCGATGGAAGGCATGAAGCACTAACCTCAGTATTAATTACCACTCTTTTAAAACTTAAAAAAAATTAGCATTATGATGCACAATAACGATAATTATTATTATGGAGGAATGCATATGGGTTGGTGGTTTTTCCTGGTTCTAATTGCTATAATAATAGTCGGGGCAATGGTTTGGTTCCGTAAAAGAAAATAAACAAGATCCATTAACTAAATCAATAACAAAATATGGAATACTATTTCATTAAAACGATTACCGGCAGTTTTGATAATGCAATTGAAAAAGTTACTGCGGCACTCAAGGAAGAAGGGTTTGGCATACTCACTGAAATTGACATAAAAGCAACCTTAAAGAAAAAGCTGGATGTTGATTTTTACAACTATAAAATCCTTGGTGCCTGTAATGCACGCTTTGCATATAAAGCGCTTCTTGCAGAAGATAAAATAGGCGTTATGTTGCCTTGCAATGTGATCGTCCAGGAAAAAGTTGCGGGTCAGGTGGAGGTTTCGGCTGTTGATCCGATAGCCTCAATGCAGGCCATCGAAAATCAGGAACTCGCTGATATTGCGGCAGAAATGGGAAAGAGGCTGCAAAAAATCATTATGGAATTATAGCAGCACAACTATTTCACTACATAAAAAATAAACATAAAATACAAACTATGACCATACAAATTAATACAGATAAAAACCTAAGTGTGCATGAAACATTTAGGGCTCAATTAGACGATTTACTATCAGAAGGATTAGACCGGTTTAGTGAACATATTACCAGGTTGGAAGTTCACCTGTCAGACGAGAATGGCTCCAAGAAAGGACAGGATGATAAAAGATGCATGCTCGAAGCAAGGCTTGAAGGAAAACAACCTATAGCCGTAACAGATCTGGCCGACACTTATGAAAATGCAGTAGATGGTGCTATAAAAAAATTAAAATCTTCTCTTGATACAATAGTTGGAAGATCGAGAAATCATTAACAGATTGAAAACCCTTCCATCGTACCGGTTATTGCTCCAAT
>JBKJRY010000376.1:0-9416 GCA_046593045.1 Chitinophagaceae bacterium
CGTGTTCCTGTTTGGCAGCCTGCTAAATTTGTAGCAGCATTACAAAAAACGAATTCAGAAAGACCGATGCTATTACTAGTTAACTATGATAGTGGCCATGGATCAGAGGAAAAACTGGTGATATTTAAAAATTACGCTAACCAGTTTGCTTTTGCACTTTGGCAGGCAGGACATAAGGATTTTCAAATTGTAAAATATAAATGACGTCTGAGGGGTTTTCATTCATGGTTTTGAGGGTAGCATGAAACCCCGATGGCGCAGGGACATAAAATATTTAGAAAGCCAACCTTTGCATTTTTCAGCGTCTACAAGCATCGGGGTTTCCGGTGGATAGTTTTTAAGTTTAAAGTTCAAAATCGGAAAACCCGCTGAGGCGATAATTTAACCTGGGTGGTACTTTTTAGTGAACGGGTCAGTTGAATAGACGAGCAAGTCGTGTTCTTATCTTTTGTAACTTTAAAACATGGAAGTAAGAGAACCTGCTCATGCCTATCAGAAGGAATTTTATACAATACCGGAATTCCTGGAGATGGAAAATACCGCTACGGAAAAACATGAATATTATAACGGTGAAATATTTGCTATGTCCGGAGCGGGAGCAAGGCATAATATTATTTCTGTCAATATCATCGTCTCATTAGGAATATTGCTGAAAGGGAAGCGTTGCCAGCCTTATGGCAGTGATATGCGGATTAGTATTCCGGAAAATACATTATTTACTTATCCCGACGTTTCGGTTTTTTGCGGAGACGTGACCTCATTGCCAGAAGATGAAAACACCGCTACCCAGCCAACAGTAATTTTTGAAATTCTTTCTCCTTCAACAAGCAACTATGACCGTGGTGTAAAGTTCATGCTGTACCGTGCAATCCCCACACTAAAAGATTATATTCTTGTTGATTCCGAATCAATCCATGCTGAACATTTTGCCATCAATAAACAAGGGCTTTGGCAACTGAAAGAGCACGATAAAACCGCAGAAGAAATCTTTATTGAATCACTCAATGTGGGGTTATCGATGAAAGAGATTTATGACAGAAGTAAATTATAATAAAGCCGGTAGGCTTCGGGTCCTTTAGTTTTTCAATCCATTATCTCTCTTATAATTCCTATACAGTAGTCTCAGTATAGATGGCAATACAATCAGCAGTAATGGAAGTGCTATTATAAAGCCGCCTATAACGGCTATTGCTAATGGTTGATGTAATTCTGCGCCGGCGCCTATTCCCAATGCCAATGGCAGCAACGCAATGATGGCTCCTAAGGCGGTCATCAGTTTGGGGCGTAGCCTTGTGGATATAGCATATACAATGGAATTATCCACCGATTGCTCATGAAGCGTTTCTTTGAATTGCAGGAAAGTAAAGATGGAATTTTCCCCGATAATTCCAACGATCATTATAAGGCCTGTATAGCTTCCAACATTCAGGGGTGTATTGGTAATGAAGAGAGCGATGTAGCTTCCGGCAATTCCTAATACTGCTATGATAAGTATTGCCAGCGCTACTTTGAAATCCTTGAAAAGAAAAAGAATTACACCAAACACCAGCAAGCTTGATGAAATAAGTATGGTTAATAACTCAGTGAATGATTGTTGCTGCTGTGCGTACGCGCCTCCATATTCTACGCTGTAGCCCTGCGGGAAGTTTACCTGGCTCCTCACTTTCTTTTGTATTTCTTTAATAGTACTTCCAAGATCCCGGTTATCAAGCCTTGCCGAAATTACTCCCATTGACTGGAGGTTTTCTCTTTCAATTTCCGCATCACCTTCTTTTATCTCTACAGTTGCCAGTTCACTTATGGGCTTTAGCCTTCCATTGGGCGAAAATATTTTGAGATTTTTTACATTATCAAGACTCATTTTTTTACTCTCCGGGTAAAGTAACCTTACCGGGAAAACGCGATCTTTTTGAAATATGCTTCCAATAAGATTTCCTTCCAACGAAGTTTGTAACTGGAATTGAAAATTGGCGGGTGTTATCCCGAAAAACCCAAGCCTTGTATAATCAGGATATATTGTCATGGAAGGGCCGGTAATCGTTATACCATCGAATACATCCGCGGTCCCGTGCGTATTTTCAACAATTGAACTTACCTGCCTGGCAAGTTCATGTAGCTTAACCTGGTCATCGCCAAATATTTTTATCTCAATAGGTTGTACTGAAGTCATGAGATCGCCCAGCATATCACCAATCACCTGGCCGAAATCAATTCGAAGCGCGGGCTGTGAAGATTCGACCTTTAATCTTATTTCATCAATTATATCGTTAGTGGTTTTTTTTCTATTTCTTTTTAACTGGATCAGGTAATCTCCGCGATTGGGCTCAGTTATAAAAAATCCCATCTGTGTACCGGTGCGCCTCGAATAAGCTTCCACTTCCGGTATAGATGCTATTATTTTTTCAACCTCCTGCAATTCCTTATCGGTCTCCTCGAGAGATGTTCCTGCAATGGAACTATAATCCAATACAATGCTGCCTTCATCCATCTCCGGCAAAAAGCCTGTTTCAAGGTTCGGTAAAATCAGTATAATAGAAGTGATGAGCGCAACAATAAACAGGAAACTGATCCATGGCCGGAAAATAAAAAACGAAACCCATTTTTGTTTTTTCATTTCATGATGTTCTTCCTTTTTTGCAAGAGCCTCTACAATTTTCTTTTTCCTGGAAAATAAAAGATATACAACCGGAAGCCCGAGCCATGTTACGAAAAATGAACAGACCAGGATAATGATCATTGTATTGGTAAGCACGTTGAAATAAGCGCCTGCTACACCACTCATGAGCACGAATGGCAGGAAGATCACAATCGTACTAATTGAGGAACCAAGCATCGCCGGGAATAAATAATGAATGGCCTTATGAACAATGCTTTTGTATTCATCTTCAGTATGCTCTTCATGCGTTCGGTGTATTTGTTCTACCACCACAATAGCATCATCTATTATCAATCCGATTGCGGCGGCTATTGCACCGAGCGTCATGATATTTAATGTATAGCCAATAGCATACATCACAATCAACGTGAGCCCTAGCGTAACTGGAATTATGATTAATATAGTAGCGCTTGCTTTAAACGAACGCAGAAATATTATTGCAACAATTATTGCGAGTGCAAGCCCTATCCATAAACTATCCGTAACACTTTTTACCGATTCATTTACAAAATCTGCCTGGATATAATAAGGTTTTATGGTTACGTCTTTCGGAAGAATATCATTAAGCCCTGCTACTTTCTCTTTCATTTTTTTTGAGATATCCACGAGGTTGCTGTTAGGCTGCTTTACCACAGCAATGAGCAAACCTTCCTTTCCGTTGGCGTTTACTTTTATATATTCCACTGCTTCTTTTACCTGGATATCCGCAATGTCCCGGAGTTGGACTACCCGCTTACCATTGTTGCTGATTACAATATTTTTAAGTTCATCAATTGTCTTTATAGAAGCATCAGTAACTGTTAGATAGAGATAACGGTAGTCGGTAAGGTAGCCGTTTGATTTTATAAAAGCGGTCTGGCTAAGGGCGGTATTTATTACATCAGGTGTGATGCCGAGCGTGCCCATTTTTTGGACATTTAGTTGTACCCAAAACTCCTTTGATTTGCCACCGATGATCCGTATTTCGGAAACGCCTTCTACCTGGCTTAGATAAGGCTTGATAGTATAGATTGCCAGTTGTTTTAATTCAATAGGAGAGAGTTCATGGCTCTCTAATGAATATCCCATCACGGGTAATATAGATGGGTTCATTTTTTCAACCGTAATATTTACCTCGGGTGGCAGGGAGTTTCTTATTTCTGAAATACGTGCTTCAATTCTTTGCTTGCTTAAATCTACGTTTGCCTTCCAGTCTATGAATGCGGAAATTTCACAGCTTCCGCGGCTAGTGGTACTTCTTATAGTGGTAAGGTCAGGTATTTGCTTAATCGCATTTTCAAGGGGTCTCGTTACTGTCACCATCATTTTGTCTACAGGCTGAAGGCCCGCATCAGCGATTACTTTAATTTTTGGAAAAGTAATCTCGGGGAATAATGCAGTCTGCATTTTGCTATATGCAAACAGGCCACCCATGATGATCATAGCCAGTACGACTGTAAGCGGGCTCTTATATGTTGTAAAAAAATTTTTCATGACTTCATCACAATCTATCCCCGAAGGAGAGGAGGAGAAATTATTATTAAGTTTTAATTTTCAATATCCGTTTCATTTGCACGCTGCTTTACATCGTACTTCTCACATCGTACATCGTACATTGCTTCATATTTTATCTTTTCTCCACTATCACCAACGCCGTATCGGGTAAACCATAATTCCCGCTTAGCAGCATTTTGTCCTGTGGTGAAAAATCCGGGGAGACTATTTCTATTTTGTCACCAGTTTCTATTCCTGTTTTCACAGTAACTTTTACTGCCGTGGTATCGTTTATCATTTTCATTACCCAAAATTGCGATAAGGTTTCATCAGACAATACAGCTCTTTTGGGAAGAGATGTTGCGGCAGCTTTTGACACTTTTACGATCTTTACTTTGGCAACTAAATTCTGGGGAATACTATGTGGCGAATTTACTTTTACTGAAACTGCCTGCGTTTGGGATACCGAATCCATTACTGGCATAGTAGCCTGGATAATACCCAATAATCTTTCTCCGCCAGGAAGCGTAAGTTCCACCTGTTTGCCGGTTGAAATGTATGGGTTGTCTTCATAAGGTACATTCATTACAAACATGAAACTTTTCGAATTACTGATCACAGCTAGTTGCTCACCATCCTGCACATAATCTCCCGCCTGGTGGTTGAGTTCTGCAATGTATCCTGTTTGGTCAGCAGGAATTACATTTACCCCACTGAATTTGAAATCGGGATTTAGGCGGTTTACTGAATTCCCAATGGCTTCCGCTTCTTTTGTTTTCATTACAAATAATGACTGGCCGGAACGCACAAGGTCGCCCAGCTTAATATTTACGGATTTCACATAACCCGTAAGATTTGATTTTACATAGCTTTTTTGTAAATAAGTTGATGTCGCGTTCAGTTCAATAAATTCTTCTATGGGATCGTAACTCACGGAGGTAACGGTAACGGGTGTATGAGTTTCTGTGGCAGCCTCATCAGCCGGGGCGGGATCTTTGCTTTTGCATCTTATTAAAAAAGCCAGGCAAATAAAAAAGAAAAGGGTTGTTCTAAAAAACTTCATCATCAGCTAACATTTTTTTATAGTTTGTTCCTGCTATGGTTTCAGGTTCCAGTAATTTAATTGATTTAATATTTGAAAACGCGCTACCCTGTTTTGAACAACCAGGTTTTTTGTGGTTATGTAATTGTTTAATGCAAGAACATAGTCCGTTATTTTAATATCACCCGTTTCCAATAATCGCCCGTTTACTTCTATCAATGTTTCGATGTAATTTATTTGTTTATCAATTGGATCTGTAAGACTTTCAAGTGCAGATAGCTGTTGTTCCAATTGCTGCACCTGTTGCAGGTATTGGGTAGTAAAAAATTCTTTTTGACGCTGCCTGGTGCGTTCCTGTATATTTATTTTTGTGTACTGCAATTGTTTTTGGTGGCCATCGTAAATCGGTATCGAGAGGTTAACGCCAATATTGGTTCCGAAGTTTTTGTAAGGTGCACTATAAAATGTCGTTTGGTAACCTGCATCAGCAAACAGCGCTACTTTAAGGCGGTAGCCTACATCAATTATTGCTTTTTCATTGATAAGGCGAAGGCTATCTACTTTATACTTTAATAAAAAGGCGAAGCTATCCGTAACATAATTTTTTATTTCTGCCAGCTCTGGCTCAGCAAGCATTGAAGTAGCGGTATCTATTATTCCCGCAAGATAATTTAGGGTAGCATAATCATTTTTGTATTGTACTAAAAGTTGGCTTCGCGTCAGTTGCTGTTGCTGAAGAGTTACTAGGAATGATAAGTAGTCAACCTGTTTATAAACATTTTTTTGAGTCAATCTTTTTAAAATTGCTTCTTCCTTCGTAAGCAACTCAATTATTTCATTGTTGAAATCAATTTGTAACTGGTCCCCATAAGTAGTGATGTATTGCGTTATTAATGTTTTTTTAATATCCTGCGTTGTGATCTTTGATGAAACATTTATTGAATCCCGTTGTATTTGAAGACTATTAAATTGCAGGCTAAGGTTTCTTTTATTATAGATCTGTTTGTTTACGGCAATTAATGCTGATAGCTGTTGACCGTTGGTGATCGCAGCATCGTAGCCATATCCATTTATAACAGGAGCATAGTAGGAATTCCCATTTGCGGTAATTTGATAACGGTTGGCAGCAATAATCAACTGGCTGTCGATACTATTTGATAAAAGCAGATTGCGGTATTCTAATAGTTGCGGGGAATTTTTTATAGAAGTATCTATAAAAAAGGAGAGATCCTTAGTCTGTGAAACACAACAAAGAGGAAACAATAAGCCTAATAAAAATATGATGCGGTATCTGTACATTTAAAATAAAACAAAAGCTACCCCGCCAAACGGGATAGCTGGTTTTTCAGGTAGTAAAAATCCAATTATTTTTCTGCCATTACAAAATTTCCATTTTCATCAAATACGATATCCTTTCCGTAAACTTCAGCTTCATAACTTAATTTGCCATTACCATCAGTTACTTTTCCTGCCTCAGTAATTTTTGCTCCTTTGTAGTGTAGCTTTACATAAGCCAATGCAGGCTTTGGAAGCTGGTCAACGGGTATAGCTTTTACAATCTCAATAAAGTTACCAGATGGCGTAAACTGAACTGAATTGTCTTCCCCGGAGTTGCCTCCCCAGTTTGCTTCGTAGTTACCCTTTTCCTTTTCCCAGGTAACATGGGTAGCTGCCGGATATTTTTTGGCAAGCGCTGCCCTAACGGTTGAAGGCACATGTACCTTTGCATTCATTTCACTTTTTTCTTCGTGCCTGCTTTCGGCTTGTTCATCTTTTTCTTTTTGAGCAAATGCCCCGAAATTTATTGCAAATAATATTATTGCAATTCCTATTGTTTTTTTCATAAAATTATTTTTGAAGGTTAATAATATAATTATACAAACCTACTTTTTGAATCTGGGTAAAATTTGAAGATAAAGGCTATTCATGTTAAATAATGTGTATGATCAGTATTTTACATTAAGAGATTAAATATTTTTATCGAGATTATTTAAACTTATATATTATGCCAGGCATTAAATGTCCATAGGAGTATTGCAGGTTAAAAGACACCGTATTTTTCTTTTGTTCCGGCGCCTTTAATTTTGAATAGCGGTGGTAATTATTCACCACCTGCCTGCCCGATAAGTAACCAAGGGCCGCACCTACAAATACATCTGTTATCCAATGTTTATTTTCTGTTATCCTGCTAAGTCCAATTAAAGAGGCTGCGCTGTACGCAATGATGGGCACTATGGGCCGGTCTTTATATTCCAACGCAAAAACTGTTGCAGCTGCAAAAGCTACAGTAGTATGGCCCGATGGGAAAGAGCTGTATACTTTTTTACCGGAAGAAGTTCTGGCAGTTTTAGAAAAAGGTCCTAAAAATTTAGGTTCTGCTTCTGTCGTGGCATCATAATAGGAAGGCCTTGTTCTTCCCGACAAAAATTTCCCAACTCCTTCAACGGCTGCACCAGTTATATATGCCTGCGTTGCCAGCAAAATTGTTGTCTGCATTTTCTGATCTTTAAAAATAAAGCCATAGGCTCCCAGGGCAGCTAGCGTATAGCCTTCATAATTCCCCCCAAAATTGGTAATAAACTTACTTACATTATTAATACCTGTATTTTTATTCCTAAGTTTCAATGCTGCTTGCTGAACAGGCTCGTCAGCAAATGAAAGTGCTACTGTTGCAAGGGTGAATCCTCCCAGTTTACGCCAATCCTTTTTAGTCATGTGAAAGGGCTTGGTAAATGCTTGTTTTAAATCACTGCCAAGTAGGATGAAATAGGAATTAAAGTTGATCCTGGTTTCTTCATTATAAGCTTTGGGCGAGATATTGTTTATTTGACCACCAGCGCTATCCGTCTTCCTGCCCAGGCTATCCAGTTTGTTTATGAGTGTATCGGGCTGCTGTGAAAAGCCAACCACAGGTATGGATAGTAGCAGTATGAGTAACAGCTTAAATTCACGGATCATTTCAGTTAATTCTTTTTTAGGTTACGCAAAATTTCAAATGTAAAAATGGAAAAATATTACATGATTTTGAAGGAAATCTGAAGATTGGGAATAATTATATAGATATATTGAAATTTATTTTGATCGTATGCATTGGGGCGGAATATACATAGGAAACGTTAAAGCCATAGGTTTCACAAATTTTTTTTACAATCGCCAATCCAAGCCCCAGGGAATCTGTGGACGTAGTATCTTTTTTAAAACGTTCAAATAATTCATTTGTCTTTGTGACCGGCTCTTTACCGGTGTTTGAAACCGCTAAAGCAGTATCATCGAGGTCAATCTCTATTCTCCCATTTTCATAATTGTGTTTTATTGTGTTAGTCATTATATTTGATATCAACGTCTCAGCAAGCGCTTTATTCATAAATAAGTTCACGTCATGCATTATATTTTTAGCGATGCAGATATTTTTGGAGTTAGCCAGCTCTTCAAAATTATTTATGTAGCCTGTTAGTATTTTTGAAATATTTACATTTTCATTTTCTATAAACTGGCTGTTATCGATTTTCGTAAGCAATATCAGTGATTGATTGAGTCTTGAAAGCCGGTCTGTCGCCTCATTTATCGCTGATATGTTTTCAACCTGTGCGCCATTTATGTTTTCATGTTGCATTAATAATTCGAGTTTCATTTTTATAATGGCGAGGGGCGTTTGTATTTCATGTGAAGCGTTTTCTGTAAAACTTTTCAAAGAATCATAATCATTGCTTACTTTATCTGTCATCAGCAATACGGTTTTGTTAAGCTCTGCGAATTCATTGATACTTGTTTCGTTCAGTTGGAGTTTATTTTTTGAAGAAATATTGAACTGTTTTAATTGTTCCAAAGTCTCATTGAAGGGCTTCCATAGTTTCCCCAGCATAAACCGGTTTACAATAAACAATACAACAAGTAATAATGCAATCATTATAAGTGTGATGATCACAATTATCCTTATAAGATTTTCTGTTTCCTGCTGCGATTTTCTCACGGTAGTTCTGTACAATACACCGTTGACGGTTACCGGGAAAGTTAATTGACGAAAGGACTCAATTTCTTTTTCACTCTGATTGTAAATCTTTACTGTGCTGAATTTAGGGTTAGCAATATAATTTTGTGCCCGGTCAAATAATATTTGCTGATCCCTGTAGGTGGAAGCAGCAGGCAAAAAGCCCTTTTGTTGCACATGATCTATGATTTCCTGCTCTTCAATTTTAAGATCATTATCAAGCTGGTGGACTAAAACAAAATGTAAAATGAAATAAT
>JBKJRY010000444.1:0-2683 GCA_046593045.1 Chitinophagaceae bacterium
TTAAAGTCAAAACTAACTTTTTGATACTGATTTTTTCGGCGGTCTGCCTTTTTAATGTAAGCCATAGTATTGCTAAAAATGTTTAATTTTTAGTCAACCTATTTCAGGGTTTGTCAAGGTATTCGTTTGACTACAACGGGTTAATGATATTGTCCCACATATCACCGCAAACAATAAAATTATTTTATTCATTTAAAACGTATTTATTTTTGAGATTGATTTGTCATAGCGGGCGGTTATTTGCCTATGAAAATAGTTTACATTGAATGATACAATTACTTTTCCAGTTTTTCGTAAATTCATGATTGTCGCCACTGGTAACTTTTGCGCAATTCAGGTTGTTGTCTCTTGTTTGTTATTGCTGAAAAAACTTTTCCTAATTTTACAATAATGTCATCTTACTAATAATTTCTAAATGAAGAATGCCTTTAAAAACAGGTATTTATATTCGTTCCTCCTTTTCATAATAATAATAGTAGTTACCGAAATAATTATCGAAAATAAGAATGATGCAGCAATCATAGATTCAAAAAAGTGGGTGGATCATACTTACCTGGTTTTAGATGAATCCAAGACCATACTACCATTGATAAAAGATATTCAAAGCAATGGCCGGGCTTATGTGCTTGCTGGAAAACCAGGCTTTTTAACTTCAATAGATTCCGCTGTTAACATTGTTTTCAATAGACTGGGCAGGCTTTCAATATTGACCAGGGACAATCTTTCACAACAACAAAGTTTGGATAGTTTATACAAGCTCGTAAATAAAAGAATTGAGTTTTCGAGGCTCTACATAAGTATAAGAGATACTGAAGGCATTATGCCAGCTTCACAGTTGATTTCTAAAGGTACTGGCATTGAACATACTCAGAAAATTTCTGATTTAATCGACAGGATACAGCACGAAGAAACACTTCTTTTGAATATTCATAAGAATACAAATTCAAACAGTATTAAATATTTAAAGACCTTTTTTTACACCCTTTGTATAACGATATTAATAATTGTATTTATATTATTAGTGTTTGTAAAAAGTAATGCACGCTTACAAAAGCAGATAATGGTAAAAGCATCTGAAATAGAAAAAAAAGCAAAGAAATTTGAAATGCTTCTCGAAAATAGTTTTGAAGGAATTGTTTTAATGGATAAAAATATTAACTACATATACAAAGGGAAATCTGCGGAAAATGTAACCGGATACTCGATGGAGGAGCGAAATGCAAAAAAGAGTATTGAGGATTTACATCCTGATGACAGATTGAAATTCGAACAAACGTTAAAGAATATTTTACTTGCACATGGTGAATCAGTTCAATTACTTTACCGGGTTTTACACAAAGAAGGGCATTACGTTTGGGTAGAAGCTATCATTACCAACAGGCTTAAAGATGAAAATGTCGGCGCGCTTGTTTTCAATATCCGGGATGTTTCTGTTAAGAAAAATATAGAGCAACAAAAAGATGATTTTCTTGCGATGGTAAGCCATGAGCTTAAGACTCCTGTTACTACTTTAAATGTATTGGGCCATATATTACAGGAAAATTTCTTAGGAAAAAAAGACAAGGAAAATTCAATGATGGTAAATAAAATGGTAGAGCAAACAAATAAGCTAACAAGGTTAATTACCGATCTTATAGAACTAGATAGATCAGGCTCTAATAAGTTGATTTTTGATAACAAGCTTTTTAGATTTGATCAAACTATTAGTGAGGTAATTTCTGATTTACAGCAGATAAATCCTACTTACAAAATCAGGTATAATTCCTTTCCTGCGATCGAAATTTTTGGAGATAAAGATCGAATTGTACAGCTATTAACTAATCTTATTTTAAACGCAATAAAATATTCTCCCTTATCTAAAGAAATAATTGTTGCGTTATACCGTAAGGACAATGATATTATTTGTTCAATTAAAGACTACGGAATCGGGATTGAGGCAGACGAAACCAAAAAAATCTTTGAAAGATTTTACAGGTCGAAGCAAAATAATATAAAAACATTTCCCGGCCTGGGTATTGGTTTATTTATTTCTACGCAAATAGTAAAAGCCCATAGTGGAGATATATGGGTGGAAAGCTCTCCTGGCGAAGGTTCAATTTTTTATTTTAGTCTTCCACTTTTAACTGTGTAAAAATATGCTGAATATTTAAGTGAAATTGAATGTTGCGTGTTGCACTTGCTGGGTGTGGCACGAATCAAAGATCAGGATTGTCCTTTGAATGATAAACAAAAGATGGTAGGAGGCCTATCGCATAGGCTGTGCAGACAGTGTGTGCAAACAACGTCTCACGTAGTGGAAGTTGCGTTGCTCTCCGTATCTTCCCTGGCTATTCGTAGAAGGGGCTTTACTGATTGGTTAAAACGCTTTTTGATATTTTCCACTGTCCATCTTCTTTTACACAGGTATTGGTATATTTTCCGCTGAAGTCAGTGCCTCCCGTATTACCCTCGTAGCTGCCTGAATCGGTAAAGGTGCCATCACTTTCTGTTACATCGTTTGTGGCTATTTTGATAGTTACGTTGTTATTTGCAAAGAAATCGGCTGCGTCGGCCGCAATTGCTTCACTACCGTTTGTTGTTGTTCCATCTGTATTAACTCTTACGGCATCTTTTGTATAAAATTCTTTTATTGCTTTAGCATCTTTTTTGTTGTAAGCATCTTCATAATTTTTAGCAAGCGTTT
>JBKJRY010000175.1:0-3748 GCA_046593045.1 Chitinophagaceae bacterium
AGAACATGCTGATGCATTAAAACCAATGGTTCCCGGGGAAATGAATTTACCCGAAATGGCGCTTCGATTTATACTTAGCAATCCTGATGTTTCCACAACGATACCGGGTATGCGAAAAATGAGAAACGTTATTGCTAATATGTCTGCCGGCGATGGCAAGGGATTGCCAGGTGACCTTGTGAAAGAACTAAAGAAACACCGTTGGGACAGGGAGCCTACAGAATGGTCTCAGTAGGAAGCGAAATAAATTTATTATTCGATCGTCCGTGTTTCACCTGTAGAGACTAACGCCGCATTTCACTCTTTTGGCATTCATTATTATATTTCATTCCTGCATCAAATGAGCATCATAGATAAATTAGCATCGTCGCTTAACCTCAGGGACGAAATGCCAAACCTGTTATCAGCAAATCAGATTGAAAGAGAAAGCAACAAGAAAGCTGTTAATGAACCTTTGGTCAATCTCAATAACAAAAAAAAAGAAATACAAAATGACTGCAAAAGTTCTTTACGAAATCGAGGAGCAGAAACCAGTATTGATTGCTAAATACGCAAAAGTAGGTTATTACATTACTTGACAGCAAAAACAACTGCCTTCGATGGGGTGCCATGACAGCACTTAACACTATTATCACCGGAATTTCGAAAGTAATTTATGCTGAACGCACAAAAATAATTGCGGCTGCCGATAAAGGTTAGGTGATTACGAAGGACTATGCGGCAAATATCTTAATCAAACGTTGCTCAATAAAACAATATTCGGACAAGGCATTTTCATCGTTAACGGAGCAGTTGTTAAGCAGCCCGACAAATCAATTACCGGTATATGCGGAATCAGCAAGAATCAAGTGATACAAGAATCTATTTAACCCCCTGTGCCAAATGATATTCAACTAATCCCTCAATAGGCGCTTTGATGATTTTTCCTGCCGGCATATCGTATTCACCCGCTACCGCCAATAAAATATTTTTAAAAGTATATCCCACTGTACCAACGCAATTAAATGCAAAGGATTTATAATGAGGGTAGCGGCGCACCAGGTTCCGGAAAAGATCATCAAATGACGTTTTTACCAAATTATGAAAATATTCATCATTAATATGCACGGCCACGAACTTGCCAAAGTCAGCACAGAAAATGTTGCCAAAAGGCTGGCCGTATATGCGCTCAAAAATAGCCTCTTTATCTAACTGAAATGTTGCATAAAAAAGTTCTGTGATTTGGGCAGGCATATATCCACGTATATAGTCACCCAGTAATTTTTTACCTATTGCAGTTCCGCTTCCTTCATCTCCAAGAATGTACCCAAGGGAATCAATATTTGCAGTTATTTTTTGCCCGTCATACATACAGGTATTCGTGCCTGTTCCAAGGATAGCTGCAAATCCGGGAGCCGTTCCAAGCAAAGCTCTCGCAGCCGCAAGCAAGTCCAATTCTATAAAGATTTTAGCATGGCCAAAAACAGTTTTTATTGAATCAGATAGGACGAAATCTTTCCCCGGGAAACATCCTGCCCCGTAATAATATACCTCCCTAACCTCGTTATTTGATATTCCTGCAGGCAAGTTCTGTTTCAGAGAGCTAACGATATAGGCGCTATCAACAAAATATGGGTTATAGCCTTCTGTATTGAAATACAGTTTTTCTCCATCCAGTTTTATTATGCACCAATTTGTTTTAGAGGATCCGCTATCTGCAATTATTATCATGATTGTATTTTAAAAATCATTGAGGCTGTTTTCTTCCAATCTTGTGTCCGGCTATTGCATAATAGCCTATCATTAAATAGCAAGGAATAACAATCCAGTATGCCTGTTGTGGGTTGACGCTATCCGCCAGCCAGCCATATAACAACGGCAATAATGCACCTCCGGATATTGCCATCACCAACAATGAAGAGCCGATCTTTGTAAATTTCCCCAAACCTCCGATGGCTAGTGGCCAGATCGAAGGATACATCAGTGAGTTGGCCAATCCTAGTAAAGCAATAAACATGACCGAGATATACCCGTGGGTAAAAAGTGCCAGCAAAGCAAAAATAATTCCGAAGGCAGCTGAATATTTAAGTGCCATTTCCTGGCTGAAATACTTCGGAATGCAAATGATCCCAACCATGTAGCCGGCCAGCATTCCTGTCAATGTAAAAGAAGTAAAGAATTTTGCAGTGGATAAGGAAATGCCCTGGTAAGTACCATAATTAATAATAGTATTTCCAGCAACTACTTCTACTCCCACATACAGGAACAACGTAACAACACCGATCAATAAATGGGGAAAATGAAAGATGCTTTTTTTTGAAGAAAGAACAGGCATTCCGGAAGCATCCTCTTCAACCGGAGTTTCATTTATTTCCGGAAGACCGGAACGATAAATTACTAATGCCAGGGATATTAATATTACTGTAATGACAGCATAAGGAAAAATAACTTTTTGCGCCAATGCATCTAATGCAAGTTCTTTTTCATTCACAGACATATATTTCAAATGCTCAGTAAAATCATCTGCATTATTTAAAATAATAGCACCAAGTATAGCCGGTGCTATAATGCCTGCGATACCGTTACAAATCCCCATTATACTCATACGTCTTGCGGCACTTTCTTCAGGGCCGAGTATGGTGACATAAGGGTTCGCGGCTGTTTGTAAGGCAGCAAGACCGGCTCCCTGTACAAACAACCCCAGCAAAAAAATGCTATAAGTACGGTAAATCGCAGCGGGGATAAAAATAAGAGACCCGGCAGCAACCAAAAGGAGACCCATTGACATGCCATTTTTAAAGCCCGTAATTTTTAACAGCGCGGCAGATGGTATTGCCATAACAAAATAGGAAATAAAAAATGCAAAAGCTACAAGGTAGGCCTGGAAGTTATTAAGTTCGCAGGCAATTTGAAGGTAAGGAATCAATACGGAGCTTACCCACGTAACGAATCCAAATATAAAAAATAAAGCCCCGATAATAACCAACGGATTCAATCTCTTTTTATGGCTCTTCATGTGTGGCTTTTGCCCAGGCATTTTATATTCCAGCTTTCCTAATTCAATGATCAACTTAATTCGGTTTCCCGTAAATAATCCAGTGCCTGTTTTACGCTGCCATACTTCAATAATATTTCGCGTGCTTTTCCGTAATCGGAAATCTCCCCTTTTTCCATCAACATCTTTACACTTCGATCCACCATTTTTTCATTCTCCAGTTTCACATATACCATCCTGTTATCCTCTACCCTGCCTAATTGTATCATTACCGTTGTACTGATCATGTCAAGGATCATTTTTTGGGCGGTACCACATTTCATTCTTGTACTACCGGCTAAAATTTCAGGACCTGTTATAACCTCTATCTTAAAATCTGCCTGCTCCGCAATTGGGGAACCGGGATTGCTGACAATGCATCCAGTGGTAACGTTCCTTTTACGACATTCGGTTAAAGTAGCCAATACAAATGGTGTACTGCCGCTGGCAGCTATGCCAACAACAATATCTTTTTCCGAGACATTTTCATTTTGCAACATCCTCCATCCTTCCTCTGTATTATCTTCCATTTCTTCAAGCGCATCCACCAATCTATCCACCCCGCCTGCTAAAATTACATTGAATATTCCCTCCTCAATTCCAAACGTGGAGGCAGGTTATCTGTTCTTGATGTTATAGAACTGCCTACCACGTTTGGAATTGAGGAGGGAATATTCAATGTAATTTTAGCAGGCGGGGTGGATAGATTGGTGGATGCGCTTGAAGAAATGGAAG
>JBKJRY010000165.1:0-2966 GCA_046593045.1 Chitinophagaceae bacterium
ACGCTGGGAAAATTAAGGAAATAAACTTTCGAAATATTTCCGCTTTTAGGAGTCTTCATTTTAATAATTGATACACGGTGATAACCGGAATGTATTGAAGGATATTTCTTCAATGTAGGGAGTTGTATGCGTGTACCGAAGAGTTTTTTATCGCCCAGGCAAAGTGAATGAAACTCTGACGCTGAATTCCTATTGAATTCAGTAAAATCCAGATCATGAGGCTTACGGCTTCTGCAAATGCATGAAATGTTTTATAGCTCATTTGAAAATCTTTAAGAGTGGCTGTAAGATAATGCAGGCCCTTTTACTCGTCGGGGTTTCACCATCACATCTTTTATAGTTTAAGGATCATTCGGTGAAAACCCGCCGGGACTGAAAAGGTATATTAAATTATTTTATTTCTAACAGTGCAAATTTTATCGCCGTGTTTGCTTCATTAGTTGCCGATAAAATGTCGCCCGGCTTTACGTGGTAAAAATTTCCGGAACGAATAAACGACCTGCTCCTTATTCCATTTTCAATCAACTGAAGCGTCCCATCGCTAATGGCTATCAGCAAAAGATCTGAGTGTTGATTTTTAAGATTTACCTGTTCGCCGCTGTCGAGTTCCACGGAATAAACCCTCACCCACGGCGTATCTATTACCAGTTGCGTATGATTAGCGCTAAAAGGTACTTCCGTGAATCCGGAATCTTTCGTAAGCAGTTCTATGTCCATTACATGAAAGGCGGTGCTATCCACATTCCATACCCGGTGAATCCTTGAATGTGGCGGATTTAAGTTTTCAAACCAAATGTTGCCGGCACGTGAAATACCTGCGATTGGTTCTTTGTCTATGTTTTGAGAGACTGTCTTCGTTTGAGTAAATGCAATAAATACAGATGGAGTAGAATGCAAATGGTATTGAGTAGTATCGCCGGCTGGCAATATTACATTTAAGATCCTTATTTTATCGTTTGCGAAAACGACGTGATGCCTGGGTTCCTCGCTCACAGGCACCTGCGCTTTCAGATGAATTACAGCAATCAAAAAAATACTTAATGAAACGGGAATGCGCATCATTAAATATATAATTTTTATAAAAAAGGCGGCAACTTAATTCTGTTATGCAAGATGATAGAACGGTATATTCTATCCTGGGTGCTTAATCCTCTTCAGATTTTAAAACCCAATAATAAGGCATGATAAATATTTCTTCAAGTCCGCGGCGCTTGTGTACCACCAGCATCTGAAGCTGTCACCGATATGAGGATCATTGATAAATGTTGCTGTGCCAGGATATTCGTCCTCTAAAAAACAGAAATATTCTCCTCCATAGATCAACTGCTCCATAGGATATTATTAAAATTGTTACCCGTTCGATGAACAAAAAGTACTGCAACAGACCGTCGAATTTATTTTTAATTTTCGCATATCAGTGACCCCGCACCAAATAAAAAAGCAGCTATTTATAAAATAACGCGGGACTTTTAGAATTAGTATATAGCATTTATATAGCCTGTTCTTCATGTCTGATGGCGCTCATTAATTGCCAAATATCAAATTGGGAAAAACTATCAGGGCCCGCTTGAAATTTTACAAAAAAGTTGCCTGGTTTCTTACCCAGGCTGGTTAACAGTTACAGAATTTATTCCTTACTTCGTTTAGTCGTTGCCGCTACAATCGAAAAAAAGGGAGTGTTCGAAAACAATCCACGATTTGCCTTCGACAAATTTTTATTCGCAAATAGAAACATTATGCAGCATGTTCCTTGCTTGTTCACATTGGTCAGTAAGGGCGCCAGGTAATTGGCATTTAGGATACTTATTGATTCTGGTCACAATCTAATCTATAATGAATCGTTTAATACAAACAGGATTAAAAAACAATTTAAATGGTTCGTCAAAAACAATTTTTGTTTGTAAAGGTTTGTCTTCTTTTCTCGATTTGTGTAAGCTCGTTTAAGGCAAATAGCCTGGGAGTACTTACCCATGAAGCCATTGTTGATGCTGCCTGGGATAGATCAATATTGCCGTTGCTTAAATCCCGGTATCCAGCTGCCACGACTGTTGAGCTCAAGGAGGCTCATGCATATTGCTATGGGGGAGCAGTAGCACCTGACATGGGATACTATCCCTTCGGCAGCCACCTGTTTACCAATCTTGTTCATTATGTAAGAAGCGGGGAAATGGTCAATTCCTTACTTAGGAATGCCAATACACTTAATGAATATGCATTTGCCCTGGGTTATCTTTCCCATTACAATGCTGATAATTACGGGCATCCGCTTGCCACCAATATAAGTGTGCCTCTCTTATACAAGAAAATGAAAAAGAGGTACGGCGATCGGGTAACTTACGCCCAGGACCGGATATCTCATTTGCGAATGGAATTTGGCTTTGATGTGTTGCAGACAGCAAAAGGAAATTATGCCTCGGATGCGTATCATGATTTTATTGGATTCAAAGTGGACACTTCTGTATTGGCAAGAGCATTTCTCGAGACCTATGGACTTGATATTAATAAAATTTTTGGTGGACACCTTACCTTTTCCGTTGAGGTGTTTCGGTTTATGGCTGCCAGCGTATTGCCCCTGATTACCCGGACAGCATGGGCGACAAAAAGCGATGAAATCTTAAAAAAAGATCAGACTGCCACGAGTAAACGATTCCGGTATAAAATGAGTGTACAACATTATGACAAACAATTTGGGAGAGATTACAGGCGTCGCGGCGTGTTTCCCACGGTGCTGTCATTTTTTATACGTGTTATGCCTAAGGTAGGGCCACTCAGGCCACTAAAATTTAAAACACCCAACGCAGAGGCCGAAGGGTATTTTGTACAAAGCTTTGATTCCATCCTGTTACATTACAATACGAATCTGCAACAATTAAAGGCACCCAAAATCTACCTCCGTGATTACAATTGTTGCAGATTCGTATTGTAGTGTAACAGGATGGAATCAAAGCTTTGTACAAAATACCCTT
>JBKJRY010000255.1:0-2643 GCA_046593045.1 Chitinophagaceae bacterium
GGAAATACTGATACACATCTGTAAAGAATTCACCAATGAAGAAATTGCCGAAAAACTTTATATCAGCATACGCACGGTGGAAGGCCACCGCAATAATTTACTTGCAAAAACGGGCTGCCGCAATACCGCCGGCCTGGTGATATTTGCGGTGAAGAACCAGTTGGTGGAACTGGTCTTTTAATTTTCATTCCTTCTCTTTAATAAGTTTCAACACTTCATCATCAATCTTCATAGCAGGTAGAAACACCTGTTTTTGAAAACCCGTATTACTGCGCTAAAAAACGCATCGTTGTGTTGGTTCCTTTGTATTGTCAATATGACGAACCAATAACACAACGGCGGAAACCGAAAAGCCGAAAAAGAGTAGGTATTAAAAACAAAAACTTATTATCATGAAAAAGTATTTTTTTATCAGCCTGTTAACCAGTTTAACCTTATTTGCCTGTACCAAAGAAAGTGTTAGCCCGCTTCCCAACGTTTCAACTATTTCAAAGCCTGTTGGCACACCACCAAACTTTGCCGGAGATTGTTATATTATTACCAACCTGGAAACCAACTGGGGCGTAGTTGAATACAGGGTTAGATACACCGACTGCAATGGCATTGTGCAGGATGTAGCTTTAGCCATGGGGAAAAGTATACAGGTTTGTTTACTCGATCCGGCTTCGGTTAGTGCCAATTTCTACTTTGCGCTGAAAGCCTGTTGATAGCGTATTTACAAAACATGCAGCGACCAGTAAAATAAAACACACACAAAGGTTCACAAAGAAAAAATCGGGGAGCATAAAATATGTTCCCCGATTAAATTTAAAATAAAATAATTTAATTTTTCACCTGCAACAAACCGTAACTCTTACCATACTCCATCATCTGCTGATAAAAGCTCTGTGGATATTCTAATTTTACATCGGTAATCTTATCGCCGCTCATTACCGCAATTAATTTTGGTTGAATAAAACCACGGTAAGGTTTTGTATTCAATGTTGCATAGCGTTTTAATATTTCAGCATGTAATGCTGCATCTACTTTTACGCCATAGGTTTCTACCAGGTTTTTTCCGGCAGTATAATCTCCTTCCGATTTAATGCGCTGAATTTCTTTTAGCAATTGCCCGAACAGTTCACGCAGTTTTGTATAGTCATTGATGCGTACATAAGTCTTGCCATCTTTTTTTACAAACTCAACAACCTTATCAGCTTTGCCTTTTTCATACACCCACCTGGCATTTAATTGCCTGTTGCGCATGTGAGCTTCTTCTACCTGAGCGCCGGGTTTTAACCGGGTAAGTTGTGTCATCAACCCATTCAGCATATAACTGTCGTATTCTGCTTTACCAACTTCTAAAGAGGGAGAAACACCTATATCAATTAATTTCTGATCCATGATATAATACAGGGCCACTAAATCGGCACGGGCTTCTTCCAGGCAACTGGCATAATTCTTCAATGTTTTATCCGTTGTTTCCACACCGGGGTTCAACTGCCCGCTGGCATGGCCAATGCACTCATGCATATCAACATGTAAATCGCTGGCAAGGTTACCATATTGAATGATGCGTTGTTTAACCGTATCGTTCAAACCAAACTCTGTAAGCATTCCCCCTTTTGCAGAAGCTACATTGTATGAGTAAATAATATTACTCAGCGAAACAGATTTAGATCCGTGATCTTTTCTTATCCACTCCGAGTTGGGCAGGTTAATGCCAATGGGCGTGTTGGGTGCAGCATCGCCACATTCAACAATCACGGTTATGGCTTTGGCCGTAATACCTTTTACTTCTTTCTTTTTATGTTCGGGCATTAAAGGCGAATTATCCTCAAACCATTGTGCCTGATTAGAGATGGCAGTTATCCGCATGGTTGCTACCTGGTCTTTCATAGAAACAATACCTTCAAAACTTCCCTTTTTACCAATCGGGTCAAGGTACACTTCGGTAAATCCGTTTACCACATCTATCCGGCTGGCGGTATCACTCACCCAAGCAATATTATATTCGTCGTAGGTTTTTAAATCGCCGGTTTTATAATATTGCGCAAGCAGCTCTATTGCTTTTTTCTGTTGATCATTTTCTGCCACGCCTGCAGCTTTCTCCAGCCAGCCAACAATTTTTGTTATAGCAGAAGAATACATGCCGCCAACCTTCCATATTTTTTCTGTTACCTGGCCGTTCTCTTTCATCAGCTTGCTGTTAAGGCCCCAGGCAGGTGCATTTGTTTTTGTGTCAAAACGTGAATAAAAATCTTCTACTTCTTTTTGTGTAACGCCTTCATAAAAATTAACCGATGAGGCAGCTACATTATCAATGTTTGGTCTCAGATCAACCAGCTTCGGTTGAAACATTAAATCATACACAACAGGTTTTATCCTTAATAAAAAAGCATCCGTTGTTTCACCAGCATCTTTGGGAAGCAGGCTGCTGTCGCTGTTCTTAGCCACCTGCTTAAAATAACCGTAATTGCAGGCCGGTATAAATTTATCGTTGCTGTAATGATGATAATTACCATTGCTGAACCATACACGGCCGCAATACTCTTCTAATTTTTTCCAGTCATCGCTTGTCTTATCACCATGGTAACTGCTCTACATTGTCTCTAATGTTTTACGCAGCATGATGCCGTATTTACTTTTCTGGTCGTAAATAAT
>JBKJRY010000261.1:0-8627 GCA_046593045.1 Chitinophagaceae bacterium
GCTAAGTGCATTTTCAATTACATCAAGATCCAGTTCAATTCCTGTATATTCATCTTCAGTGTAGCCGGTAGCATAGGATATGGCCTGTATAAATGTCTTTCTTTCACGGATAAAAATATCTTCGTAAGTAATACATTCAATGAAGGGATTGTTGACAATATCCATCCAGGTATTTTGCTGAAGATAGCTTTCATGAATACATAAAATACAATATTTTTTAAGATAACCGTCTTCATCCGCATACCTGAAAGCGTTGCCGCTATGCCTGCCTTCAAGGGGCCTGTAATCTGCGTGCGCATCAAGATTGATGCAATTGATCTGGGCAAGTTGCAATACATCTGCTTTAAAAAGTCCCTTTGCTGAACCTTTGATGGCAGGGTAGGCATTATTGTGACCGCCGCCAATTATAATTGGGATTTTTTTATTTTGAGTTATGATTTTTACGATTTCTTCTACTTCCTCATCAATCATGTTAACAGCATGACGGTAAGCCTCCATTTTTTCTTCTTCAGTAGCGGCATTTGCATTAATGAGGTTTTTAACTTTGCTGAAATCAAAATGGCCGGCCACAAGGATTTGCTCGCCACTAAGAAAATCGTTGCTTTGAATATTTAATAATGAATCAAGAAATGAAAGCCAACAGGAATCTGTGCCACCAACTCCACTATTTGCTTTTACTCCAATATCTTCAGGCACCCCAATGATAACATAAGAGGCAGTCGTATTGGCAATTGCATCTTCCAATTCCTTTCCATTACCACATTGGATAACTTCTCCCAGTTTTGTTTCAAACTTACGTACATGCGTAAGTGCAAGAATGTCTGTTTTATTATAGAACTTGAAATGTGATGGCATAAAGCATTATTTAGAAATAAAAGAATCGATTTATCAATTAAATAAATGAGCCGTTGATCATAACCCTGTCTATTGAGCTTGACCCCAATGAATATGGAAGGTAAGCAAGGGAACTGACAGGCTTTGTAAAAATTAAATTTGCTTTTTTACCTCTCGAAATGCTTCCCAGTTCATCTTGAATTTCCATGGCGCAAGCGCCATTATGGGTAGCCGCATTGATTGCTTCTTCAGGCAGCATTTTCATTTGAATACATCCCAGCGAAACCACGAAGTTCATATTACCGGATGGCGAAGACCCGGGATTATAATCCGTCGCCAAAGTCACCGCGGCACCCGCATCAATAAGACTACGGGCCGGCTGATAGGGCATACCAAGAAAAAAAGCTGCCGAAGGCAATAAGGTGGAAGCGCCACCGTATTTTCCAAGCATTTGAATTTCTTTCTCATTTAAAGTTTCAAGATGATCAAGGGAAATTGCATCAAGGCTTTTGCCCGCTTCAATACCTCCTATGCTGTTTAGTTGGTTTACGTGAAGTTTTGGCTTTAACCCATACTGTTTGCCGGCTGTACAAATAACAGACATTTCGCCAGGCGAAAAAAAACTTTTTTCGCAGAACACGTCAATATAATCGGCAAGCTTTTCTTTTCCAATTATAGGTAGCATTTTATTCACAATTAGATCAATGTATCCCTGGTGATCTTCTTTATATTGATTAGGATATGCATGTGCTCCAAGAAAAGTAGATTTAATAGTTAACCCGCTTTTTTCTTTAAGTTTTTTTATAACCCTCAGCATTTTTAGTTCTCCTTCAACCGTGAGGCCATACCCGCTTTTTATTTCTATTGCTCCTGTTCCAAATCTGCTTACTTCCTCAAGTCTTTTCCATGCATCATTAAAGAGTACATCTTCAGAAGCAGCATTTAATTTTTTTGCCGAATTCAAAATACCGCCGCCTTCTTCAGCAATTTGAGCATAACTTCTGCCTTGAATCTTACTTACAAATTCGTCTTCCCTGCTTGCAGCATAAACAAGATGGGTATGACTATCGCACCACGCAGGCAGAATCAGAATTCCATTTTCAAGTTTGGTTGATTTGTTAGCAGACCATTTAAAATCTTCCATTAATCCGAATTCAGCAATAACATTATCTTCAATAACCAGGTATGCATTTTCCAGGCAGGGTAAATTGGCAAGCTCCTTTCCCCGCAGAAATCCGGATGTGTTTCTTACATTAACAAGCAATTGAATATTTGTAAATACCTGGGATCTCATTAAATGCTAATTTATGCGTAAAAAAGTTTCCACCTGTATTAAATCAGGAATAAAAGTATAATGATTATTAGCATAAGTATACAATTCATTTTGTAACGCTTAAACTACCTTTATTAAAGAAATGAAAAGAATATTATCACCAAATAGATGCTCACTGTTAGCTAAACAGCTTTTATAAAAACTATAATGACCTGCCGTAAACTCAATATTTTTTTAATTGTTGCCATATTAATAAGCCTTACCTCCTGCGGACAGAATACCAACACTCAAAAAGAAAAAGAAAAATTTATGTACACAAATGCTTTGATAAATGAAACCAGTCCTTATCTACTGCAACATGCCCACAACCCGGTGGACTGGTATCCATGGGGAGATGAAGCGCTTGAAAAAGCAAAAAAAGAAAATAAAATGTTGCTTATAAGTGTAGGATATGCTGCCTGCCACTGGTGCCATGTAATGGAGCATGAAAGTTACGAGAATACTACAGTTGCCAATATCATGAATGAACATTTTGTATGTATAAAAGTTGACAGGGAAGAAAGACCGGATGTGGACCAGGTATATATGAATGCCGCTTACCTTATAAATGGAAGTGGTGGATGGCCGCTAAACGCACTGGCAATGCCTGATGGAAGACCGTTTTTTGCTGGTACGTATTTCCCAAAATCAAATTGGATAAAATTGCTTGAATATTTTGCTGATCTGTATAAAAATGAAAAAGAAAAATTAGAAGATCAGGCAAATAATGTATCTAAAGGAATAAGAGATATTGAAAATGTGCCTTTGAATAATAAAGAGGTATTGTTTGGTATGAACGACATTAATGACATGTTTTCAAAATTTGAACAAAGGATCGATAAAGAAAAAGGTGGAACCAAGGGAGCTATGAAATTTCCAATGCCTTCCAACTGGGAATTTTTATTGCATTATTATTATTTGAGTGGCAATAGCGAGGCCTTGAAGCATGTCGAAACTACTCTTACACAAATGGCAATGGGCGGAATATATGACCAGGTAGGAGGCGGCTTTTCGAGATACGCTACAGATGTAAGCTGGCACGCACCACATTTTGAGAAAATGCTTTATGATAACGGCCAGCTTGTAAGCCTTTACAGCCATGCTTTTCAGCTTACAAAAGATCCCTTGTATAAGCGGATCGTTTATGAAACGCTGGCATTTGTTGATCGTGAATTAACATCTCCTGATGGAGGATTTTATTCTTCTCTTGATGCCGATAGTGAAGGTGAAGAAGGTAAGTTTTATGTATGGACACAAAAAGAAATTGAAGACGTTCTTGGAAATGAAGCACCTCTTTTCATTAGTTATTTTGGTATAGCCAAAGATGGTAACTGGGAACATAATAAAAACATTCCAGACGTCAATTATGGCAACAAGAACACTGTAAAGGAATTTAATCTTACAGAGGAAGAATTTGAAAAGAAAATTTTTGAACTGAAACAGAAACTTTTTGGCTCGAGAGAAAAACGAATAAGGCCGCATACCGATGATAAAATTTTAACATCATGGAATGCATTGATGGCAAAAGGTTTCATTGATGCTTACCAGGCTTTTGGAGACGAATCATTTTTAAATAAAGCGAAAAAAAATATTGATTTTTTATTAAAAAATATTTCTACGAAAGAAAATAGCTTATTTAGGAATTATAAAAATGGAAACGCCACTATTCCCGCATTCCTTGATGATTATGCTTTTTTAATAAGTGCGCTTATTGATTTTTACCAGGTAAGCTTTGATCAAAGTTATCTGCAAAAAGCTGAGATTCTTACCCAATACGTGGAACAACACTTTTTTGACAAAGCAACAGGCATGTTTTTTTATACAGACGACCAGCATAGTAACCTGATAGCAAGAAAAATGGAAGTGACCGATAATGTTATACCTGCTTCCAATAGCGAAATGGCCAAAAATTTATTATTTCTCGGCTTATATTTTGAAAATAAAACTTATGAAGTTCAATCGGAACAGCTCATGAAAAATGTAATAGAAGATATAAAGAAAAATCTAGGCTACTACAGTAACTGGGCGCAGGTAATGGCTTTGCAATTGAAATCGCCCTACGAGATCGCCATTGTGGGAGATGCCTGGAAAGATAAACTAACCGTATTTCATAAATTTTATTTACCCCAATCAATTTTCCTGGGCGGCAGTGACGAAGGAAACTTATCTCTATTACAAGACAAACTAGTTACCGGGAAAACTATGATCTATGTTTGTGAAAATAAAACCTGTCAACGGCCAGTTGAAGAAGTCGATGCAGCAATTAAACAACTTAAAGTACAATAGTTCTAAAATGCAGGTTGTCAATAAGCCTATTTTTAAATCATGATATGGTACGCTATAAACAAGATTAAGAAATTAAACCGGCGGTAATTGACCTGGCATGTTATGAAAAATTTGTACTGCTATCCATGAATGAATTATTTACAAACCTGAAATCAAAAAAATTTAATATAAGGGCTATAATTTTTATGTTCAAAGGACTATATTGTGGACTAACCAAAAAAGATAATCATGAAAATAGCCGGATGGATATTGATAGCACTTGGAATTGTAATGATCCTCATTAAAGGATTTTCAGTACCTGTACAAAAGAAAGTTGTAGATATAGGCCCTATTGAAGTTAACAAAACTGAAAACAAATGGATTGGCTGGCCGACCTATGCGGGAGGTTTTCTTGCGATCATAGGTGTTGTGCTTGTAGTCGCTGACAGAAAAAAATAATCCTTTTATTAAGTTATAAATATTTATAATAATATAGCCCGAATGATTCGGGCTTTATTATATGAGTAACAACTTTAAAAATAAGCTTACAATAAAAGCAACAAAAGAATTCCTATCACAACAATCGCCCCAACGGACAAATAAATTCCATTCCTCTTGGGTTCAGATTCCCTTTTCAACTTTCGTAATTCTTTTCTCAATTCCTTTTTTTCAGAAGTGGATAACTTGCTTCTGTCAAGGTTACGAATTTCATCCAAGCGTTTTAAAACCTGCTGTGCGTGTGCATCAGTACTTGTTTTTTCTGTTGTTATGGCAGGGCTAGGATCTCCTGCAAAGGCAGGCATAACAGTAACAGAAAACATAGCAAAAAGCAAAACTGTAAAAAATTTTTTGGAATTCATATTATAAGTTTTAGGTTAAGTAATAATCAAAGTTAAAAATATTATAGATCTCGGATGTGCAAAATTTTATAAAGTGAAAATACAATCTTTTGATAATAAGTAATGCACAGCCTCGGGGAAATTTGCCAGAATAATAAATCAATCCCTTCTAATTCATAAAGGGCTTTAATGATCATTTGTCAATAAAAATTATGCAGCTATTTTAATAACAGTATCCTAAATTATTTTTTCAGCACTAAAAATAGCTTACTTCTATCTTCCTGTTTGTTTATAAAATGACCCAAAGGCGTAATTGCTTCTTCGGAAACACCAACTTCTATTCATGTTACCTGGCACAAAAAACCACCGGTGTTACCGATGGTTTGGCGCCGCATGCGTCCAGATTATTTTTATGAAAACCTGCTAGTAAATTACTGGCAAAGGCCTCCATGTTTTATCTGTAGATTGCATGAATACCTCCTTTTTATTTGATGAAAAATAAAATTAATTAAAAAAAATAAAACAAGGAATTTCTTTCTCCTGTTCTTTATTCTTATTATAATTTTTTTCTTAAATCATATTGAAGATCGGGGTGGAGAGAAGAAATTGCTAATTCGATTTTTCCAATTTGAGTTTCGTAAATTTTATTAATCTGTTTATGCCGGAACGAAGAGCCTGGCAAGGCTTTTAAGCTATTGCAAAATTGTATTAGTAATTCTGCCTCTGCAGCCTTTGATCCGGTAATACGAATATGCTTATTTACAAGTCGCAATATTTTTCTTACACTTTTTTTTACATAATAAATATGTGTAGGACTTATTGCTTCAAATAATAGTATCATATCCCGCTTTATATTCTCAATATAGTTTGCAATATTATCCTCTTCGAAAAGCAAAAAAGTAATCAGCTCCTTGTTTTCTTTTTTAAATTTTGAAAGACGGGTACAAAATGCTATAAGCTCCTTGTTATTTTTATGTTCAAGTTCTTTCTTTATCTCATGTATCGTTGCAGTTCTCATTATAGTAAATATCGGGAAAAGTATTTTGGAAAAAATTACCTCAAAGGGAACTTTGAATCACAAATGGTATAAATGTAAAAAGGGAACCAACTTTTGGTTCCCTTTTAAGGTGATTCATGTTTAATAGTATTTATTATTGCTTAATAACTTTATTATTGTAAAGAACTTCACCAGCTGCATTAGAAATAGTAAGTATATACATGCCTTGCTGCAAGTTAGAAATATTGGTAAATTCTTTCCGGGTGCTTCCCGAAGTTATCGACCATTTTTCACTGGCAGCGAGCTTACCTGTGATATCAATAAGCCTTGCATTCAACACTTCATCCTTAGCACTTAAGAAGTCAACAGAAAGCCTGTTGCGGAAGGGATTGGTTAATACTGAAACACCTACCTTGGCAATATTTATATTTATCCTTACAGTCTTGGAGTACTTAAATTTACCGTCTTTATCTACTTGCTTAAGACGATAGAAACTATAACCTGCAAAAGGTTTTGAATCGTAAATATTGTATTTTTTAACTACAGAACTATTGCCCGCGCCTTTTACTGTATTGACATAGCTCCAGTTATAATTTCCATCTACACTTTTTTCAAGATCAAAATAATCACTGTTAAATTCCTGTGAAGTTGACCAATCCACACTCACACCACTTCCTTTTTGACGAGCAGTTATATCCAAAAATTCTACCGGAGTTGGGCCACCTACCGGGCATTGTGAAAAGCTAATATCATCAAGAGCAAAATCGTTTCCACATCCGCCTTTAACACCATCACTAATTCTTATGCGTATTGAACTCACCCGGAAATTTCCGGTTGAAGGGAGTGTGAACAAGGCTCCCTGGGCTATCCATTGAGCGGGTGAAACTTGTGCAAGTGGAGATGCGACATAGGGCGAACCTGATAAAGGAGCCCATGCATTCGAAGCATCCATGTATTCAACAGTATAAGTAAATGTAGTTAGCAATGGATAGGTACAAGTCCCGGGTGTGTCAACGTTCATTGCATAAGCGCTTAATGAATAATTTCCTTGTTCAAATCCTGCGGAGGTAGTAATGGTATGACTGTAGAACATTTCAGCATTACCATTGGCTACTAACATTTTTCCATTCACGTCTGCCGGTGTATGGTCATCAGATATTTGCCACTCAGATTTTTGTTGTGTTTTGTTAATGATCCTGTAGATACCCTCGGATACAAGCGAGCCGGTTTCCTGGTAAGTTAGAGAACCAGGTATAATATCCGGATGACTGGTTGCTACAGTTCCTGTACCAAAATTTTCCTTGAATAAGCTTGTCGAATTTTCACAGGATGCCTGTGCATAAGTAATCCCTGTAAACAAATTCGCAACCAAAATAATTGATGTAAAAATTGCAAATGCAAAAAATTGTCTGAAGAATGTAAATTTCTTTTCCATAAAAAGGTTTTAGAATGTAATTAATTGAGACGGAGTTCTCAGGAATGGGAAAAATAGTTCTTCGGATAAAAAGTATTGGAATCTGAGGTAACGAGCTTTTGTAAGGAAAATGGATGGAATACAAGCAATCAGGAATGGCAAATATATACTTTAAAAATTATTCATGAAAGAAAAAAGGATTTTTTTTTTAAAAATTAAGGAATCAGAAAACAATTTTTTTAAAAGAACCCTTTAAGTACTTTATCGATCTAACCGCTATAAATTATTATGATACGGAAGTATTATAAATAGCCTATTGCTTTGCGATAAGGGATAAACGCAATTGAGCGCCCTTAAAATTATTTCATTCCTGAAATTTTCAGCACTCTTTTCCATTCCTCTGTATTGACCTTTTGAACTGAAAGACGCGAGATTCTAACTAGTTCCATTTTTGAGAGTTCAGGGTCGGCTTTTACTTGCACAAGTGTTACAGGAACTTTCAATTTTTTTAAAGGTTTTAAATCAACGGCAACCCAATTGGTATCTTTAGTAGTTGAATCCTGGTAAGATTCTTTCACCACTTTTGCAATCCCTACTATCTCCATCCCGTCATTGCTGTGATAGAAAAAAACTTCATCTCCTTTTCGCATATCCCGAAGATTATTTCTTGCGGCGTAATTCCTAATTCCATCCCATGAAGTCATTTTATCCAGTGAGAATTGTTCCCAACTGTACACCGAGGGTTCAGATTTTATGAGCCAATAGTTCATAAGACAATAATAAATTTAATTCTGCAATCTAAAAACAAATTTAGTTGTATAAATTGAATCTGTGTTTATTCTCTTATGTAAATCGAGTAGGAAGGTAGCCATTAGTTGGCTACCTGTCCTCTCACACCACCGTGCGTACCGTTCGGTACACGGCGGTTTGTTAGAAGAGTTCCCTCTGATGTTCCGTTTTCCAATA
>JBKJRY010000312.1:0-3692 GCA_046593045.1 Chitinophagaceae bacterium
GTAGAAGCGATTTTACCATTGGGAGTGGTGGGTGCAAAAATCGGCCATGAGTATTGCATCCATGAAGACATCAAATAAGCGTTTTGTATTAAATTATTACGGTATTGACTATTGGCACTAAAATCTACTGAGATGTCTAAGTCATCATTTATTCTTGCATCTACGTTAGATTTAAAATTATAATTTTTAAAATCCTGCGGATCGCCCTTTACTTTCCACATGGATGTTTGACTAATACCTCCTAATAGAAAATAATATTTTATATTTTTACTTCCACCTCGCACCGATATATTCTGCTGCACCTGTGGGGTATAGTCTCTTACGAAATAGTTATAATAATCAAAATTGGGATATTTGGGATCAGTACCCTCACGATATTTCTTAATTTCGTCCGGTGTATAAATGATAGGACCACCCAGGTTTACAGAAGCCTCATTTTTGAGTATCGCATATTGCCCGGAATTAACAAATTTTGGATACCTTGTAACATGCTGTAAGCCGTAATTAAGCTGGTAATTCAGTTGAGGTTTTCCAATTTTACCACGCTTAGTTGTTACCAAAATGACACCATTTCCTCCACTTACTCCATAAACAGCAGCTGATGCTGCATCCTTCAAAACTGTAATGCTTTCTATTTCAGAAGGGTCCAGCCGGGTGAAGTCACGTCCGGGTATACCATCCACTACAACCAGTGCCTGGCCAAATCCGCGAATCGAAAGACCTGGATTATCAAGCCCCGGTTCTCCACTTCTTTGTACTGCTATCAACCCGGGCAACTTGCCTGCCAGTAACGTAGATACACTGGCTGTAGGGACAACCGAGAGATCTTTCGCAGATATAGTAGCAACAGATCCGGTGAGATTTACTTTTTTCTGAGTACCATATCCGATAACAACCTCTTCAAGTGAAGAAGCTTCTCCCTGTAAACTAATATTCACCTCCTTGCGACCATTAATGGCAATAGTTTCTTCTCCAAATCCGATATAGGAAAAGAAAAGGGAATCAGATGATGATATATTTTTCAAAACATAATGCCCTTTGGCATCCGTAGCAGTCGCATTGGTAGTTCCCATTACCTGCACTGTAACTCCAGATAATTGCTGGTTATCTGAAGCTGAACTTACTGTGCCAGATACAGTTTGAGATTGTGCAGTTACGGTAGAGGCCATCAAGACGGAGGCCATCAGGAAGATGCAACTCAATAATAATTTTGAAAACTTTTTGTCTTTTAGAATTGGATTGCTCATAATTAAAAATTTGGGGTTAGATAATTTTTTTGTTTTTGTAAGCAGTAATTTTCTTCCTTATTTAGAGACGATAGGGGCTAGCATAAATTAGTTTTTTATTATGCAAGTTTTCTTTAGAATTATTAGAGGTCTTTCATTTTGTTAGATCACCTTGAATACATTCTAATTGTAACAGTTGCTTAACAAATGTATTCTAATGACTGTTGAAAAATTCTGTATAAGCCCCGCGTAATAGGCAAACTCAGTACTACATCGTTTGAAATAACTTACTACATCGTTTGAAATAATTATTATAAATTTAATTTTTAAGGTAATTCCATCTACCACTGACCTAAAGAACTGCTTAATTTGAAAAAAGGAAAAACATTAAAGGACATTGCCATAAAATTAAATATGTCTATTTCGACTGTTTCAAAGGCTCTTAATAATGATACTTCCATCAGTTCACTTACCAAAGTAAGAGTGCAAAATCAAGCCAGGGAAAGGAATTACATACCCAACGAATCGGCCCATCATTTAAAATCCCTGACCTGCTCGATCAATTTTATGCATTGGCAATTAATAGAATCGAAGAGATTGCAACAAAAGAAAATTATAATATTTTAACAACTCAATCCCGTGAGGATATCGCAAAGGAAGAAAATATAGCAAATACTATGATTAGAAACCGAGTGGATGGTGTAATCATATCGACTACAAAAAATACTGTGGATATGGCATTTCTAAAAGAGTTTAAATTAGTTGGGATACCAGTAGTGTGTATAGTTAGAGAACCACAAGACCATTCTTTTAATTATGTTGCTATCAACAATAAGGAAGGAGCATTTAAAGCAACGGACTTTTTAATTAAAAAAGGGCATTCCAGAATAGCCCATATAATGGGACCTGAAACTTTGAACAAATCGCAGATTCGCTTTGACGGATATAAAGAAGCACTACAAAAAAATGGTATTCCGTTAGATTTGAAATTAGTAAAAGTGGTTGATTTTAGTAAAAGAGAAACAGAAAAAGCCATGCAAGATTTGCTGGTATTAGCCAAATCAATTCGGTATTAATTTTACCTCTCTCAAATCCATCATTGAACCTTTTTCATTTTTTGAATTGGATTTAAGGATTATTTTTTGCAGTCCGGCGGACAAATAAACGGTTCCTATTTTCTGTGTCTTGTAGGTAAACCATGAACCAGTTTTACCTACTTTCCATTTCAACTTTTTATTTCCAGCTTCAAGTACTATGGATTTTCCGGCTTCGCTATCTGAAACAGACCATTCCATATACACCTCATATTTACCACCCTTATCCATCTGCACATTCCATTCTGCCTGGTCTTCTGTAGTAAACCACCCAAATGCTTTCCACTCAGGCATATATTTGATTTTGGGTCCAACCGCCTGCGCATATGTTGCAGTCAAATGAAAGGCACCATCGTTTCCACGTTGAATCACTTCCTGGTGGTTTGTGGATTCTCTCGCGGCTTTGAAGGCGACAGGAATAATGTCATATACGGCTGCTACTATAATATCCTCTACTTCTTCCGCAAAAGGTGATGGCTTATCATAATAATACATACTTGATTCGGCTTCATATCCTCCTTCCTTAATCACGCGACGAGAAGCAATATAACAGGGAACATCATTAGAATAACCGTTGATCCAGACATGTTCAGCCCCTAACTCATTTTTGAGACGCGTAGAGTAATCAACCACTACTTCCCCCGCAAGATTGATCATAGCCAGTTTATTGCCAAAGTTCCATATCTGAACCGGATAATTTAACTCAGAAGGAATTGTTTCTCCTCTTTCAACACGATCCAGTGCCAGGCGTGCATAATATCCTTTAACTGTTTTATCTTTCGTAAGCTCAATCAGTTCAGGAACCGTGGGCACTTTGGAGAAGGGTAACCTGATCCATTTCATAATTCCAACCGGTGGAGAAGTGAGTTGTTGAAGTTGTGAAGTAAATAACTTATCAACATTGTCAGAGATCTCCTGGCCGTGTGACCTGACATCTTCCATCTTACCACGTGGCTGCGGATTGGCATCGCCGGCGCAACCAAGAGCAACCATAGCCATGACACCAGGATGATTGGTTTCTATAATTTTTTGTGCTTCACCAATCCAATCACCATGAATTTCATTTACGTCACCGTCCAATGTGGTTCCGTGGCAAGCATAATTCACCAAAACTGCCCGTAAGGTACCATCAGGATTTGTAATGCGTAAGAGAGGCAAAGCAGGATCTATGGGACCATCTTTTGTCCGGCGGTTCATTGCAAATAAAGCCTGACCTTGTCCCCAGGCTACAAAAGAGGGCTTACGATTTTTAAGAGCAGCCAGGGCTACTTCTTCAAGTTTCCCGCTAAGCTGTTCAGTGTACTGTGCAACGTGCACCAACTGATCCAATGCCAGCAAAGAGTCACTAAAGTGATCCCTCCTATATTGAAGA
>JBKJRY010000314.1:0-2999 GCA_046593045.1 Chitinophagaceae bacterium
TGATATCTAACTGCGCTTTTGAATTGATGGCGCCAATGTCAGTGTTCTTATCCATCGGGTCGCCAACGATCAATGTTTCTAACCTGTCTTTTAATTTGCGAACAACTTCTTTAAAAACAGATTCCTGTACGTACAGGCGGGAGCCTGCGCAACACACATGTCCCTGGTTAAAAAAGATGCCGTTGATAACGCCTTCAACCGCCTGGTCAATTGGTGCATCGTCAAAAATAATATTGGCAGCTTTGCCACCCAATTCAAGCGTTGCTTTTTTATTGGTACCTGCAATGGCACGTTGAATAATTTTACCTACTTCTGTTGAACCGGTGAATGCAATCTTATTAATATCAGCATGATTAACAATGGCAGCGCCTGTTGCACCTGCACCGGTAATAATGTTTACAACGCCGGGAGGAAGGTCAGCTTCCTGTATTATTTCTGCAAGCTTTAACGCAGTTAGTGAAGTGTTTTCTGCCGGTTTTAAAACTACCGTATTTCCGCAAGCTAATGCCGGTGCAATTTTCCAGGCTGCCATTAGTAAAGGAAAATTCCAGGGAATGATTTGTCCTGCAACGCCCAATGGTTCTGTCCTTCGGTTTGGAAAAGCATATTCCAGTTTATCGGCCCAGCCTGCATAATAAAAAAAATGATTGGCTGCGGTTGGTACATCAAAATCCCGGCTTTCACGAATCGGTTTTCCACCATCCAGTGTTTCAACGATGGCAAATTCTCTTGCACGTTCCTGTATCATGCGTGCAATGCGGTAAATGTATTTTGCTCTTTCGGGAGCAGGCATCTTTTTCCATGTTTTATCATAAGCCGTTCTTGCTGCTGCAACTGCCTTATTTACATCAGCAGTATTCGCTTCTGCAATCATCGAGAGTTTTTCTTCTGTTGCAGGGTTGATGGTAGGGAAGTATTTTTTGCTCAACGGCTTTTCAAACTTGCCGTTAATGAACAGATCATACTGGGGATTTATTTTAGCAGCACTTTTACTTTCAGGTGCCGGTGCCAAATTTCTGGCTGAATCGAATTTTAATTTTAAGGTGTTATTTTTTACACTCTTTGCCATCAGCTATTTTTTATTTTTTTATAATCGTTTTTAACTTCCAGCTTAATTTTACTTTATTCAACAATTATTCCAACACTTTTCAATTAGTAAGCACTTCAGAATCTCAGTGTCTTGCCTTAGTTTCCCCTTCAGGGGGCGGAGGGGGTTTTTAATCTATTGAAAAATAATTTGCACTTTGATAAACTCCTGTCTTTTGTTTCATCAACTGCATCAAAATGTCATTTGCCAAACTGCTTGCACCAAACCGGAACCATTCATTGTTCATCCAGCCTTCGCCAAGTGTTTCATTCAGCATAACTAAATAATGCAAAGCAAGTTTTGCTTTTGAAATTCCACCTGCGGGCTTCATGCCTATCATCTTACCTGTTTTGAAATAAAAATCCTTTATGGCTTCAAGCATAACCAATGTTACGGGCATTGTTGCTGCCGGCGTAATTTTTCCCGTGGATGTTTTTATAAAATCTGCTCCTGCATACATGGCAATATCACTTGCCTTTCTAACTTTATCAAAAGTTACCAGCTCCCCGGTTTCCAGGATCACTTTCAATTTTGCCCCGCCAACGGCGGGTCCACATGCTTCTTTAATCATTGCAATTTCGTCAAATACATAATTGTATTCACCTTCCAGGAACTTACCGCGGCTGATAACCATGTCTACCTCATCAGCACCTTGAGCAACAGCAAATTTTGTATCACGGATCTTGACATCTCTTGGAGCCTGGCCACTTGGGAAGCCTGTTGCTACTGAAGCTACTTTCACTCCAGAACCTTCCAATGTTTTCTTTGCCGTTTTAACCATTGAGGGGTAAACACAAACCGCCGCAACTGTTGGCAACCCTTCGTAAATATCCAGCAGGTGTTTTGCTTTGTAACACATTTGCTTGACCTTGCCTTCTGAATCTTTTCCTTCCAGCGTGGTGAGATCAATCATATTTAATGTGAGCAACAAGCCATTTACTTTAGTCTCCTTTTTTTTACTTCTTTTGGTGAATCTTGCTGCCCGTTCTTCTATCCCTACCTGGTCAACTCTTGGAGAAAGACTAAAATCAGGAATTGCAATCGTTGCTGCTGCCATATAATTTTTTGTAGAGATCAAAATTACTACAATTGTAAGAAAAGTTTCAAAGGTTCAAGATGTTTAAGGGGTTTCAAAGGTTCTATAGTCTTAAACATCTTGAAACCCCTTTAACCTCTCGACCCTTTTTACCATTAGTAAAATAATATAATTGAGCATGCAACTAATATTTACCTTCGGCACCCATTTAAAAAATCACATTCATGAGAGAAATGAAATTTATTTTACACTGTAAGTGGCTATTAGTTATAGCTATTTTGATTTTAGTTAATGATGCTTCTGCACAAATTACTTTCCCCGTAAACGGTATTGCAGACCCTTCTCAAAAGTCGTATGCATTTATCAATGCAATGATCGTTAAGGATGCCAACACCACATTATCAAATGCCACCATGATAATCCGTGACAAAAAAATTATTTTAGTCGGCAATAATATTACTATTCCAAAAGATGCAGTAACCATCGATTGTAAAGGCAAATACATCTATCCCTCTTTCATAGATATTTATAGTGACTATGGTATGCCTGTTCAACAGCGTGGGCAGGCAGTATTTAATTTTAATGCGCCTGGGCAAATTACATCCAACACAAAAGGAGCCTTTGGATGGAACCAGGCAATAAAGCCACAGGTAAATGCTTCAGAGCTTTTTGATGCTGATGATGCCAAAGCAGCTCCACTTCGTGAAGCTGGTTTTGGAACAGTCTTGTCTCACCAAAAAGATGGCATAGCAAGAGGAACCGGTGTGCTGGCTACGCTTGCTAATCTTGCTGATAATTTTGTAGTATTAAAAGATAAGGCTTCAGCAAATTATTCTTTTAGCAAAGGCACTTCGCAGCAAAGCTACCCGCAATCAA
>JBKJRY010000324.1:0-4086 GCA_046593045.1 Chitinophagaceae bacterium
TTCTTCATTGTTTTTAACTTTGAGGGTATTGGGCAAATGTAATGATTATTTTGAATTATCATGATTTTATGGTTGATTCTAAAATAATTTTATAAATAATATTTGACCACGAAAACTTTAAACGACAGAAAAATACAAATATTGTGCTTAGCAGTTCTATTTGACTTCATTTTTATATAAAAAAAATGACTTGTTTGAAACTTAAAAGTGCGGCTGAATCTAATTGGTTTTACAACGATATTTCGAACATGTAATTTCGCCTCTTTTTATCTTTCATCAAAGAAATTTTTGCAGTTGTCTCAAATAAATTATTTTTTTACACAACCAAGAACAGTTGTAATACAGGCTTCCAGCTTAGAACACGTCATAAAAATTATGTTTTTTTATTTTTAATTGTATCAAAATAAAATTACTTGATTTTGATATTTGGTTAATAAAACCTTTTGCAGGTTGATTTTTACCATCATTTAAATTACAATTACACGGTTTGTTTTTATTGTAAATTTCAATGCTTTAGTTTACAACAAAGGCTAGGTGTTTATAAAACGTTAAAGAATTCTTAAAAAATTGTATACGGGTTTGGGGCGGTGGTATATTCCCTTTAGCAGGTAGTGTAACCCGGTTATAAAAATAATCACCGAATGATGAATCATGTTTGAAGTAGGTGAATTTTACTTCTTTTTTAATGCCGACAGGTACATTTCGAGGGCGCTTACCATACTTGGTGCCTGGGGTTGGGGGGCTTTGATATCAAGCACCAGACCTGCTTCTTCGGCAGCTTTTAATGTATTGGCTCCAAATGCGCCAATCCGTGTACCATTTTGCTTAAATTTGGGAAAATTCTCCATAAGGCTTTTAACTCCTCCTGGAGTAAAAAAACAAATTACATCATAATTCCTGGCCATTACTTCGGTAATATCATTACTTATTATCCTATACATCACCGGCGTAGCATGTTCACAATTATTGGATTTTAGCCAGTTGGTAATTTCACTATCAAATAATTCGGAACAGGGATACAGGAATTTCTCATTATCCTTATGCTTATTAATAACATCAAATAAGCTTTTATTGGTACCATCGGCTCCGTAAAAAACTTTACGCTTACGGTATAAAATAAATTTTTGAAGGTACAGGGCTACGGCTTCAGTAATACAGAAATATTTGGTTTCCTGCGCTACACAAACTTTCATTTCGTCGCAAATCCTAAAAAATGATCAATAGCATTACGGCTGGTAAAAATTACTGCCGAAAAACCGGCAATATCTATTTTTTGCTTTCGGAAATCTTTTGCCGGTATACCATCCACAACTATGAAAGGATGAAAATCGAGATTGAGGCTGTATTTTTTTGCCAACTCAAAATATGGAGATTTATCACCATCAGGCTTGGGCTGGGTAATTAGAATCTTTTTAACTGTTTTAACAGTGATAAAGTCAGCCTGCATAGAACCGTTTTTTACCATAATAGTTTCATCAGTGGTTCTGTAAAATTAAAGGTTTTTACTCAAATAAACCATTAAACCCTTGTAAATCAATAAAAGGGGTAATAATTCTATACCGGTTATGTACAATAAAAAATGGAAACGGCTGATTTTTAGTTGATTTTGCAATAAGCCATATGAACGGAAGAAACGTAACAGCAAAAATATTATAATACTCATCAGCGAAATAATAACAGCGGTTTTTACAATTTCATTATCAGAATAAGTAAGTATGATAATAAATGGCACTAAAAATATTCCAATGATCTTATTAATAAGAAATATGACAAAAATATAAGTATTGGTTATTTCCGTAAATCCGGTAACCCAACCGGTAAATTTTAATGTGCAATATTTTATAAAGTAAATAGCCCCCATTAAGGCTATAGAGGAAAAGATTAAAATCCATTTATTGTTTGCCTGAATAAACCCGAAATGCAGCAGCAATAAATAAACATACAACCCGCCACTGATGATAAAGAATAAATTAAACAACAAGGAAGGTAATTTAGCCTGTAACAACTGATCGGTAAGCTGGCTTTGCCTGAGCGATGTATTAAAAAACACCCTGAAGAGATTAGTAAAATAACGACTATAGAAATATTTTAAAAAACCCAGCAGTAAAACCAGGGTAGCTAAAAAATAAAAAAATGAGTCGGCCTGTTTTTCTTTTTTAACTATAACAGCAAAGGAAACCGGCACGGCACCGCTATTTAAAATTTTATTTTGTAAAACAAAAACAGACCTGGTTGATAAAACAGGTTTCGCAGAATCAATTACAGGAACTATGCGTAAAGAATCCGGGGTTGCTAAAACAGAATCGGCAGATTGAGCAAATAGTGAAGAATAAAAAAACAGGGAACTAATCAAAAAAAATAAAACTGGCTTCACTTACAAATTATTTGCTACAAAAATAGATACAGTGGATGAGATATTTAAAAGTAATTGACGTATCCAAAATGTATTTTAGATGCTTCCCTCAGGTTTAGCTTTACATCATTTCGTTTGCCGGCAGCATAACTGATATTCAATAATCCGAATTTGGTTTCAAATGCCAGGCCAAGGCCTGCACCAATAAAATTATTATTCAAATTAATGTTTTGATATTTATTTTTTACCCAGCCCCCGTCAACAAATCCAAATAAAAAAGAATTAAGTGCCAGCCGGTAACGATACTCTGCAGTTAAAACAACATATTGTGTTGCATAAATACTTTCTTCGCTAAAGCCACGCAATATTTTATATCCTCCAATTTGAAAAAGTTCGTTTCGGAAAGTACTGGGGCTGATGAATAAACCGCCATTGACGGCCGTTTTTACAGTTGCCTGTTTACCCACCGGAAAATAATGTGATGCCCCAAGCTTTACCCTGAACTGGTAAGCACGGGCTTTTACTGAATCGTACAGGCTGGCGTAATTAAAATTGGGATCTTTTAAGTTCAGTATCTCATTATTCTTTTTAATATTTTTTATACCAACCGCAGCAGTTATTTTTATTTCATTACCCTTTCGTGGGTTAAAGCGATAATCGGTTTTACTCCAGTCATAATCTAATCCAATATTCACGGCCTTAACATCAATATTTGGCGGCAGTCTTTTGGTAGCCTTCACCAGGTTGGTATCTACGCCGGTACCAAGTAAAAAACTGTTTTGCCATTGCACAAATATTTTACCTGATTGAGTAGCTGATAAAAGGTACTGAAGCCCGACAAGTGCATTAACCTGTAAAAAAGTAGAATCTTTTTTAAACAGGTCGAATAAAAAATCAAACCCAAAATTAGAATTGAAAATATAGGGTTGCTGAAAACCTAAATTCAACCTGGGTGATTTTGGTTGTAACTGCTGCCATTTTAAAAGAATGGTTTCGCCATTGTTTAATGCATTCTTCAAATCAAGATTAACATCGGCAGTAAGTTGTATTTTTCCCGACTGACTGGCACTGGGTAAAAATCCAATTAAAAAATTTACCTGGCTGCTTCGTTTGGGTGCCAGGTAAAGATTTAGCATGGAGCCGGTACCCAACATGGTAACATCGCTAGGTTGTACTTCCTGTAAATACGGAAGCTCCAACATGCGCTTACTTACCTGCTCCAGTTTTTCTTTGTTGTATAAACTGCCGTTGGATATGCCCAGGTAATGCTGCAGAAATTTTTTTGAGATTTTTGCTTTGCCAAAAATCCTGATACTGTCGATATGATAAAGTGGTCCTCTGCGTGACCGAAGCAGGGCTTCCATCTTTTCTTCATCCAGGCGAATGCTGTCTAAAAAAATCTGGGCAAACGGATAGCCATTTTTTTCATAGTAATTTAATACCCTTTCCTGTAATAGAATTAGCTGTGGAATATTAAGGAGTTTACCATCGTAATCTTTTTCTTTAAACCGGCTTTCGTCCAGTGCTGGCTTTTCAATTCCATCTGGCTTTAAGTTTACCCATTGGTATTGCTTGCCTAAAAATAAATGAATGATTGTGTAATTATCATTTTCAAAAACACTGTCAACCGAAGCTGTGGGGTATCCTTTTGAACTTAATAACGTAATTAAGCCATTAATATAATTGCTGCATAAAGTTTTATTGGCAAAACCGGTTTGTAATTTTAAAGCCGA
>JBKJRY010000341.1:0-4594 GCA_046593045.1 Chitinophagaceae bacterium
TGTGTTCATAATTGACTTATTAAATTGATTGTCAACTATTTATAAGGCAATAATCACGCCGTTTTTCTACTTTATATGCACCCGTTTTTCCATTCTTCTTAACCCGAACTCAGGTTAATACCTTTATGGTGTTTTACTATTTCAGAAGAAATATATAAACCCAGCCCCAGCCCGGGGTAAGTATCATCTTTTATGCCACTTACTCTAAAAAACCTTTTAAATATTTTGTCTTGTTTTTCTTTACTTACACCGATTCCAAAATCCTTTACAGTTATACTTACAAATTGTTCATCTTTTTTGGATGCAACTTTGATATTATGTGCATGGTCTGAGTATTTGATTGCATTAGCAAGGAGATTTGTAAGTACCTGGCCAAGCCTGTTCCTATCTCCGTACATACTAAAAGTCTTTACTAATTTTACACTAATGGTGTGTGCCCGCGTAGTAAGCTGCATCTCTGCTACTACATCATTAATCATTTTATTAAAACCAAAATAATCCATGTGATATTGAAGCTTGCCCCCTTCCATTCTTGCTACATCAAGTAGATCTTCTATTAAGCCGGTTAATTTGATTACCTGCGTGTTCATTCTTGATAGCATCTCCGCAGCTTCGGCGTTTCCCGCAAGCGCATAATCTTGATGGAGCAGTTGTGCAAAAGTCCTGATGCTGGTAACCGGTGTTTTTAATTCATGAGATGCCATGGTAATAAAATGATCCTTTTGCCGCGAAATCTCCTTTAAGCGTTCGATTTCCGCAAGTGTATGTTTTTCCTCCTCCACCTTTTTTTCCAATATTCTCTTTTCCGTGATATCTTCAATTGCCAATAGCGTCATTTCATCACCGTCACTTCTAATAGGAAGTCTATGGGCATTCAATAGCATTACTTTTTTCCTATTGTTTCAAAATCATGCTCAATCTCAAAGTCATCGAATGATTTCTTTTTCGCAAGAGTGTCTTCGAGTAACTTTTTTAATAACGGAATGTCCATTGCCCATTGCCGAGGTTAAAGATGCGTTTGCCTACAGTTTCTTTTGGATCTGTCTTAAATGTTGTATAAAAAGCCTTATTCACACTTCTTATGGTTAACTCAGGATAAAGAACCACCAACGGCTCCCGTATGGTATTAATAATACCGTTAGCATAGGCGAGTGCATCCTTTAATTCAAATATTTCTGTGGTATTGGGCTTTTGTAAATTTTCCTTTTTGGCCTGTATTTTCATAATTAATAAATTAGTTCCTAGTGTCAATTCTATATTTCCACTGATAAGGCAAGGACAGGCAGGTATAATCAATTAGAGTGGTACTCCTCAAGTTACGTTTTCTTATCAACAATTTTCGCAGAAACAACAGGTATATGTGTGCCTTTCAATAAAACATTCCAATAGATCTAATCTGAATGCAAGCTTACCCAAATTCAAATTCAGACAGGGTTACCCATTTGTAGTAAATCCCGGATACAACGTCATACCACCATCTACAAATAGCGTAGTGCCATTCACATAATCGCTATCATCGCTCGCCAGCCACACAGCCGCCTTTCCTATATCATCAGGTTGGCCGATTCTCTTGTAAGGGATTAATGTAAGCAATGAATTCAAGGCTTTAGTTGTGTCCCATGCATCACGGTTGATAGGTGTTTGTATAGCACCTGGCGCGATGCTATTGATGCGGATCTTTTTATGCGCGAATTCCTGTGAAATACTTTTCATCATCAACATAATACCTCCTTTACTTGCGGCATAGTTGGCGTGGCCCGCCCATGGAATTACTTCGTGCACACTGCTCATACAAATTATTTTACCGGCGGCTTTACTCTTCTTTTCATCAATGCCTCTTCTTAAAAATTCACGAATAGCTTCCCTTGCACACAAAAACTGCCCTGTAAGATTTACACTCAATACAAAATTCCATTGATCTAATGTCATCTTATCAAATGGCGAATCCTTTTGCAAGCCTGCATTGTTTATTAATATGTCAACGGTCCCAAATTGTTTAACCGCATCTGCAAACATTTTAATCACTTCGTCTTCTTTGCTTACATCGCATTGAGCAATTACTGCAGTGTTTCCTGCATCAGTAATTTCTTTTACTACAGCTTCAGCCATTTCTTTGTTTGATGCAACCGGGTAATTCACAACCACAGTTGCACCTGCCGCTGCCAATGATTTAGAAACACCTGCACCAATTCCGCTGCTGCCACCGGTAACAATTGCAACCTGGCGTTGTAATTTTTTTTCCATTTTGATAATTCGATTTAATTAATTTTTAAAATATGCCCGTGGTATTATTGAAGTTAGCGATTGCTTTTCAAAGGTTTTTAAAAAACGCCGAGGAAACAGCGCTTTTATTTTTATTCAATTAAAAAACTCATATGAAAAATTCATTTTTATTTCCAGGCTGATACAAAACTAAAGCGTGATGGCAAATTATATTGTGAGGCTTTTGACATTATTAAAAACTTATCTTTCAGTGCCACAACCTGGGATTGATGAACTCTAGCTAAATCTTGAAAAAGCCAGCTTCGATGGAGATGCAAATGAATAATCTTGATACCATCTTCAAAAGATATTTTGGAATTTATTTGTTTCGTACTTTTAAAAAAATGATTTGGATTCAATTCTCAATTTCAGGATATGAAAAATTAATTAATGACAGAACAAATTTTAGGTCTCCATCATATAACTGCAATAGCTGGTAATGCACAGCGCAATTACGAGTTTTATACAAAAGTATTAGGGCTGAGATTTGTAAAGAAGACCGTAAATTTTGATGATCCCGGTACTTACCATTTTTATTACGGAAATGAAGAAGGCAGCCCGGGAACCATTCTTACTTTTTTCCCCTGGGGAAATATTGGGCAAGGGCACATAGGTGCGGGTATGGCTACGGAAATCGGCTATGCAGTTCCGGAGGGGAGCCTTGATTTTTGGGAAGATCGTTTCAAACAATTTGATATTTCCTATAGCAGCAAGGGAGAGAGATTTGGTGAAACGTTTGTACCATTCCGGGATCCCGACGGGCTTAATATTAATCTTATTGTTCCCAAAAAAGATGACAACAGAAAGCCCTGGGAAACGGATGAAATAAAAAGAGAAACTGCTGCAAGAGGTTTTCACAATGTGACGCTGATGCTTAATAAAAAAGATGATACTGAAAAATTATTGATCGATATTTTCGGATATAAATTCTTAAGCCACGAGGGTAACCGATACCGTTATGTAACTGATGCTGTTGAAAATGCTTCCATTATTGACATTATAGAGTCTCCTGGAGGCAAGCCCGGAAATAATACCGGCGGCACCAATCACCATGTAGCTTTTCGTGTTAAAGATGAAGAGACACAAATGGCCTTTCGTGAAAAGCTCGTACGGGAATACCTGCAGGTAACGCCTAAAATAAACCGCGATTATTTTTATTCCATTTATTTCCGCGAGCCCGGCGGAGTGCTATTTGAAATTGCTACAGAAAAACCCGGCTTTACAATTGACGAGCCTCTTGCGGATCTTGGGAAACATCTTAAACTTCCGGTACAGTACGAAAATGTAAGGGCCGATATTGAAAAAACTCTGCCAGTGTTGCAATATTAAGGCATTGATAAAACAGTTGACATGTTTAGTGAAAAAATAGTTTCCGCGGGAAAGAAAATTGAAGATGCCGAAAAAGCAATCATAATGTTGCATGGCCGCGGAGCAAGTGCTGAGGATATCCTTACATTGAGTGACCACCTGCAAATAAAGGACTTCGCTATACTTGCTCCACAGGCTAAAAACAATAGCTGGTATCCGCAGTCATTTCTTGCGCCACCACCGCAGAATGAACCTTCACTTTCCAATGCTTTGGAATTGATTGAAAATTTGATGAAATCACTAATTGAAAAAAAAATCAGCAAACAAAATATTTACTTACTTGGGTTCTCGCAAGGTGCGTGTTTAACGCTTGAATTTGTTACAAGGAATGCTGCAAGATATGGAGGAGTAGCCGCCTTCACAGGAGGATTGATAGGCGATAAAATTTATAAGGAAAACTATAAAGGAAATTTTGAACAGACGCCTGTTTTTATTGGAAGCAGTAATCCTGATTTTCATATACCTGTGGAACGGGTGTATGCAACCACTAACATACTAACAAGTATGGGTGCCGCGGTTACTGAAAAGATTTATGAAAACATGGGTCATACGATTAACCAGGATGAAATTAATAATACAAACGCAATCATATTCAATCATTAATCACGCCTATGTTTACAGTAACGAGAATATACAGTGATGCTAATGGAGATAGTCACTTCGAAGACATTGAAATTCCATTGACAGATGCAGGAGATATCGGATTTCTTTCAGAAACAAACAACGTTTCGGAAATTATTTTCCGGGAAGTAAAGCCAACGTACGATTATCATTTTCACAATGCTCCGCAGCGGCAATATATCGTTCTTCTCGATGGAGGAATAGAAATAGAAACATCTTTGGGCGAGAAAAGAATTTTTAATCCTGGCGAGGTGTTGCTCGCAGAAGATACAACCGGCAAGGGGCACAGGAGTAAAAATATTGAGAACAAAAAAAGAAAATCTTTATTTATTACTTTATAACA
>JBKJRY010000352.1:0-8142 GCA_046593045.1 Chitinophagaceae bacterium
TGCCAGCGTATTCGATGGTACCTATACCCGTTTTCTCGATCTGCAAAAAGCAGAAGCCCAGGCAAGAGAAGCAACGATTGAAGCTGCATTGGAAAAAGTGCGTGGCAAAGCAATGGCTATGCACAACAGTAATGATCTTTCTATCACTGCAAGCATAGTGTTTACTGAATTAAGAAAATTGGGCATTAGTCCCGTTCGTTGCGGGATAAGTCTGCAGAATAGAGAGAGCAGGAAGAATTTGCTTTATTATGCTATTCCTTCAGCAGAAGGTGATAATCTTTCACTTGCGGGCAGTGCTCTTCTCTCGGGTCATCCTGTATTGTCAGAGATATATGACCACTGGCTCCAGGGGGAAGATTATTTTCCCGTCCTAAAAGGAGAATCTCTCATTAACTATTATCAAACTTTGAAACAAGAGGGTTTCGATGTACCGGTTTCACCCACAGGGCATGAACAGCATGGCTACTATCTCACTTTTTCCGAAGGAATGTTTTATGGTTGGTCTGAAAAACCATTTGCTGAAACAGAAATAAAAATCCTCAAACGGTTTGCATCAGTAATCGATCTCACATTCCGCCGCTATATCGAATTACAAAAATCAGAAGCTAATGCAAGAGAAGCAGTAAAACAGGCTGCCCTTGATAGAATTCGTGCAGATATTGCTTCTATGAGGACTGTGGCTGACCTCGACAGAATAACTCCACTGATCTGGAATGAACTCACTATAGTCGGTATCCCATTTATACGCTGCGGTGTTTTTATTATGGATGATTCGCAACAACTCATTCATACTTTTCTTGCAACGCCAGATGGCAAAGCGATTGCTGCATTTCATTTGCCTTATGATACACCGGGAAATATTGTACAGGTATTATATCATTGGCGGGATAAAAAGAATTATGTAGATTTTTGGGACGAAGCGGTCTTTACAGACTTTGCCAATACATTGGTAAAACAGGGAGCTCTTACTTCATCGGAGCCATATTTGAAAACACTTCCTCCCGGTGGATTTTATTTGCACTTCCTCCCTTTCTTACAGGGCATGTTGTATGTGGGCAATACAACGGCGTTGGATGAAGATGAAATAAAATTGCTTCAAGCATTTGCAGATGCATTCTCTACTGCTTATGCCCGCTACGAAGATTTTAATAAATTGGAAGCAGCCAAGCAACAGGTAGATAAAACATTGGTAGATCTGAAACAGGCGCAAACACAATTGATACAGTCCGAAAAAATGGCTTCACTCGGAGAACTTACCGCAGGCATTGCCCATGAAATTCAGAACCCCTTAAACTTTGTAAATAATTTTTCGGAAGTAAATACTGAGTTGATTGATGAATTAAAAACAGAATTGGCAACAGGCAATACCCAACAGGCAATTGAATTAGCCAATGATATAAAAGACAATGAAGAAAAAATAAATCATCATGGCAAGCGTGCTGATGCTATTGTAAAAGGCATGTTGCAACATTCACGAACAAGCACCGGGCAAAAAGAACCGACAGATATCAACGCATTGTGTGATGAATATTTGCGATTAAGTTTTCATGGCTTAAGAGCAAAAGACAAATCCTTCACTGCAACAATAAAAACTGATTTTGATGAAACGATTGGAAAAATAAATATCATCCCGCAGGATGTTGGAAGACTGATATTGAATTTACTTACCAATGCTTTTTATGCCGTTGATGAAAAAAAGAAAACAGGAGTTGAAAACTACGAACCTACTGTTTTAATAAGCACAAAGAAAATTGGTGATAAGGTAGAAATAAAAGTGAGTGATAACGGCAATGGCATACCACAAAAAGTATTGGATAAAATCTTTCAACCCTTCTTTACCACCAAACCAACGGGGCAGGGAACAGGATTGGGTTTGAGTTTGAGTTATGATATTATCAAAGCACATGGCGGCGAAATAAAAGTGGAGACAAAGGAAGGGGAAGGAAGCGAGTTTATTGTTCAATTACCTGTTTGACTATTGAATGGATTTGTAGAGGCATAGCCTCGGCCAATATGGTAACAACGGATTTCAATCCGTTGACTAATCATCAGCAATGATTGAGTACCGTAGGCTCGGAACATATATCAAGAACTTTAAAATTGAATTTGTTGAACAAAATATTTTCCAGCAGCTTATTTAATATTTGTCGAGCCTACGGCTCTCGGGAAGTACCCGATCCTTTCAACGGATCAAAATCCGTTGTTAGAGTATATTTCGAGCTTGCGGCTCTATTAAAACCCACTAAAGGCAAATGATAATACACGAAATCTTCCAGCCATTCCCTACCATAAGACCCCACAGGACAATCAATAGGTCTGGATTTGAGTTTAAGCGATGATATATGAGCAACACAAATGGTAGATATAATAAAGTCGGGGCGAAAGAAGCCAGGGTGGACCGGTCGGACGGAGAGGATGTGTCGACTTTATTATCACTTACCACATTATTAAAAACTTTGAGTCACGATTCATTTAAAAAAAGCGAATATGGTTTGAGTGGCTATCAACGCATTAATGCTTGGAACTATAAGTATATTTTATAAAACATCTTTGTAATTTAGAGTAAGTTCGTTCATGCCGGCCAATTGGAATTCAGTTAACGTTATCGCCTTTTTTCAGGAGATATTCAATGAATGTTAATGACAAATAAATTTGTTCAGCGAATATTTTGTTTTCACCATCGCGCGATGTTGCTATTATTATTTTGCTGTTTTCTTTTCCGTGATGCAACATCCCAATCAAATAAGAAGGGCGGCTTACAACAGGCTCAGGAGGTTCCATCGGACAGCGTTCAGGCCGATCAGCTTAATGCGCTCAGTAAAAAATACTGGACAAAAAATTTAGATTCATCAGTGTATTACGCACAAAAAGCCTTGAAGCTTTCTCAAAAATTAGCGTATACAAAAGGGGTAGCTGAAGCTTACAGGAACATGGGAGTAACAAATAAGTTCATTGGCGATAAAAGTGTGTCAAAGCAATACCTGTTGCAAGCATTGGCCTTATTCCAGGTTTTGCCATTGAAGAAGGATGTGGCGGCCACATACAATAACCTCGGCGCGTTATGTACCGAAATTTCTGAATTCTCTGCCGCATCAACCTATTTCGATTCAGCTTTGACCCTGTTTCGGGAAATGGGAAACAAGGAGGGCGAAGGTTCTGTTTTGAACTACATAGGAATAAATTACCAGCAACAGGGTAATTATCAAAAAGCCATTGATTATTGCTTGCAAGGATTTGAAATAAGAAAAGAAATAAAAGATCACCAGGGTGTGGTATTCTCTCTTATTAACGTAGGCAATATGTACCTGAACGTCGGACAACCTGAGACAGCACTAAATTTTTACAACCAGAGTGTTTCTTATGCAAAGGATCATGATATGGAACCGTTTAATTATTCACTAAATCAAATAGGAAAAACTTACCTTAAACTAAAACAATATGATACGGCGGAAGCCTACCTCGTTAGGATGACTGACGGGCGGGTAATGCAGGCAAGTGATCATGTGGCCACGGGGGAATTGTACGCTGAAACAGGGAGATTTGATAAGGCCATCAGGGAGTTCAATATAAGTCTTGACGCGACTCCGGCAACAGCTAAGGCCATCAGGGCTTCGGCGCTGGTGGGGTTGAGTAAAGTGTTTCTAAAGAAAGGGGAACATGGACTTGCAATGTCCTATGCAACACAAGCTTATGAATTGGTAGATTCGTTTCGAAATAAGCTCGTTTTGGCGGATGCTGCCAATATACTGGCGCAATTGTATAAAGCAAATAAACAGTACAAAGAAGCGTTACAATTTTTTGAATTAGCACATTCAATTAGCGACTCGGTTTCCGGTGAAAATTACCAGCGAAAGCTTGCTTTTACTGCGTCGAAGAATGAAATTGAAAATGAACAGGCAAGGGTAAAATTATTATCAGCAGAGCATGGGCTCCAGGCACAAAAATTAGAGCAGGAACAATTTTTAAAAAAACTCATTCTTGGTGTATTTGCTGCGGCGGTTTTTCTTTCGGTTGTTATCATCAGAAATATTAACGGCAAAAGGAAAAAAATTCAATCTCAAAAAGATCATATAGAAATTCAAAGCGCTAAAGTTGAAAATGCTTACGAGGAACTTAAATCTACGCAGGCACAATTGATCCAAAAAGAAAAAATGGCTTCCCTGGGTGAACTAACGGCTGGCATTGCCCATGAAATTCAAAACCCCTTAAACTTTGTGAATAATTTTTCGCAGGTGAACAGGGAATTAATTTTGGAAATGAATCAAGAATTAAGGGAAGGAAATAATGATGAAGCGATTACTATAGGAAAAACTATTGAAGAAAATGAAGAAAAAATATTTCATCATGGCAATCGTGCAGATGCAATTGTAAAAGGAATGCTTCAACATTCAAAAACATCTTTAGGGCAAGAGGAGGCAACAAATATCAACAAGTTAGCAGATGAATATTTACGATTGGCCTACCACGGATTTATGGCTAAAGACAAAAGTTTCTCAGAAAATATGCCCCTCGCAAATGCAACCGTCAAAACAGATTTCGATGATAGCATTGATAGCATAAATATTATACCACAGGATATCGGGAGGGTGCTATTGAATATGTACAACAATGCATTTTATGCTGTTGCAGAAAAGAAGAAACTACAACCTGAAGGCTATGAACCAACTGTTTCAGTAAGCACAAAAAAACTTAAGGATAAAGTTGAGATAAGAATACAAGATAATGGCAATGGTATTCAGCAACACATCATCGACAAAATTTTTCAATCCTTCTTTACCACCAAACCTACAGGACAAGGAACAGGCTTGGGTTTAAGTTTAAGTTATGATATCATAAAAGCACACGGGGGTGAGATAAAAGTAGAAACAAAAGGAGGGGGAGGAAGCGAGTTTATAATTCAGTTACCTGCCTAACGATTAAATGACTTGCATAGGCGTAGCCTCGACCCATATTTTAACAACGGATTTCAATCCGTTGATTAACCAGTAGAAATGAATGACAATCATAGTGAAAGCTTCCCCTATTATGCTTTATAATTTTAACTATGGTTTCAACCCGAATAGTCGATATATTTAATACAGGAAGATATCAAGTACAATTAAACTCACAATTATGGAATCAAATCTTTTAGAAGCAGCCCTTAAAGACGGCGATATCAGCAAATTCTTATTCCAGGATTCTACAAATAAAGAATTAATAACGGAACTCCAACGCATATTTTTTGAGTTAGGGTTTAAAAGTGAATTGAATTTTGATAATTATGAAGCAGATGGAAATTATGGATCATCAACAGTAAGCGCCGTATCTGCTTTCGCAGTAAAAAACAACGTCAAAAGTGACGGCACTTCAGTATCCAATACACTGGCAAAATTAATCCTGCAGCGTCATGATTTTCTTCCTGCAATGTATGTCTTGTGGTCCATTAGTGCATCTGATCTCAGAACGAAAAAATATATTTCAAAAGGTACCCGTATGAGTGTTACTGCTGTACAAATTTTGCTTAATGAAAAGGGTTATGGCAGCCAGCTAAATTTTCCAAAATACGGCGCTGATGGCAGGTACGGCCAAAGTACCCGGAATGCCGTCATTGCTTATGCAAAGGACAATCGTATCGTGTCCGATGGCGATTTGCTAACCCGGCCTTTGATTGGTCTTATGCTCAATGATATTAATGTCTTTTACGGAAAGAACTGGAGCGACCTCGCTGCAAATAATTTACCGGGTGACGATTCACCACTCGTACTATTCGAAGGGTCCCGATTCCAGGGCCAGCCGTGCCGTGCAGATGTAATGTTTGTAACTATGCTAAAAAAGATCAATAAATATGCGGAGCAAGCTGACGTTTATGTTCACGTCACCAGTTCATTCCGTACCTCTTCAAATGTAGGTGGAGCTATTGTGAAACCTGCCACCCGTTCCAACCATATGGCCGGGCATGCCATTGATATGAACGTGGTTTATAACAACAGGACGAAGTCTGCTAATTCAAAGGAACTGGCGAAATACCCGGCAGTAACGGAACCGGTCAGGATATTTATAAAGTCCATTATTGATGATCCCGGTCTTCGCTGGGGTGGCACTTTCAGGGTACGCGATACCGTACATATCGACGACAATCTTAATGGCGATATGGCCCTTTGGGATAAGAGATACCAGGCCATGCAAAAGGCAGTGCAGCTGGGACGCTAAGAATTTTCTCACGATGTGATATAAGTGTAGAAATAATTTTAAAGCCTTTCTTAATTTTATTTAGCTTTTTATATAATTTTTTTGATGTCGTAATCCCTCAGCTCACCGCTATACACCCACATTGCCGGTTACATGTATCTTATGGGATAAGTCGAACAAAAGTCATTTGAACTGATACAAAAAACCGACACTACAAAAATTAAAATATGAAGAAGAGTTTAAGAAATTTTTGAACCGCTTTAGCTCAAAATAATTACTTAGGAAATCAAGAATATGTTGTTGCGAACTTATCAGACCCACAATAAAAAGGTGTATTAATTCTATTATCGCCTAAATTATATTATTTTTAATAGGCACACCACAGCGAAATTTTTCAATATGCCTGCATATGAGATAGAAATTATTCTAAACCGGCAATTAGCTGATTGTCTTTCCATTCCAGTTTTTATAACTGATCCCGGTGGTACATTGATTTTTTATAATATGCCTGCAGAAGAGGTTTTGGGAGAGAGGTTTGAAGAGACAGGTGAAATGCCCGTTGAACAATGGTCAGTGATTTTCAAGCCGATGGATGAAATGAATAATCCCATAGTTCCTGATGAACTCCCACTGGTAAAAACATTGAAGAATTTTTTACCCTACCACAAATCATTTTATATTAAAAGCCTGCAGGGAAATATAGAAAAAATAGCGCTTACCTCGTATCCAATCATAAACAGGGAAAATAAATTTTTGGGTGCAGTAGCTATGTTTTGGAAAGTAAAAGAAGATGAAAATTAACTTATGGGGCGTTCGCGGTTCCATACAAACCTCCGGCCCCGAAACAAAATATGGTAGCCGTACTTCCTGTACCTTGGTTACAGAAGAGGATACACTATTCCTTCTCGATGCCGGATCTGGTATTCAGCAGTTCAATTCTATAAATGTTTCGAATAAAAGGATAGATGTACTGTTAACCCATCTCCACATGGATCACATCCTTGGACTGGGATTTTTTAGCCCATTTTTTAATCCATTGCAGGAAGTGCATATATGGGGACCTGTAGCAGTTACACAAAGCCTTCGCTCCAGGCTAAGCCGTTACCTTTCTCCGCCATTATTTCCAGTGCTTCTTCGTGACCTGCCCTGTACAATTATCTTTCACGAAATTGGCGATAGCGAATTTGAGATCGGGCATTTTAAAATAAAATCCAATTACATTATTCACCCTGGCCCAACTATAGGCTTCCGGGTTACCGGTAAAAATTCTGTATTTACTTATATGCCTGATCATGAACCCACCCTGGGACGTGCAGGAATGATAAACGACCCCAAATGGATAAGTGGTTATGATCTTGCGCAGGGCGCAGATCTTTTGTACCACAATGGACAATATTCTGATGAGGAATATCAAACTAAAAAAGGGTGGGGGCATTGCAGCATGCAGGATGCTATTCAATATGCAGCACTTTGCAGTGCTAAGGAATTAATCATTGCTCATCATGATCCATCACATTCTGATGAACAACTTACAAATATGTTTTCACACCTTCTCTTTAAAAACAAATATCCCCTCCGATACGAGATGGCTGAAGAGGGCATGGAAATTTTATTACCCTAACATCATTTGAATAAATGCGTAATAGTTGGTAAACAGGAATAATTACCAATATAATTAAAATAAAAAACTCTTATATTCTAACATTATTAATTCTTGTTCTTCACGTAGCTTACAGGTATATTTAGATTGTAATTAATTGATGGTACTGAACAGCATCCTGTCCCTCCTGTTCAAAACAGTTGCTTAACGGAAAATTTAAAGCCAAACCCGCAAAGGAAAGCTTCACCTGAATTATTAATTATTAATAAGAGCATAATTTAGTCTGTAAGTTGTATATTTGCATTATGTCAAAAGCAAATACAGGTAAAAATTTAAAAAGGGGCAGTACAGATTCTCAGGAAAGGGTGAGAGAA
>JBKJRY010000338.1:0-2983 GCA_046593045.1 Chitinophagaceae bacterium
TTCGTTTCCTCCACCGGACAAAACCGACCAGCTTTGGGCAATAGAATCAATCTTACATTCTTCATTAGCTTTAGATCCCAAGGGCGTACCATCGTCAAACCAGGCACGTTTATACCATTCTCCATCCCAGGCACTTTTATCAATATTTGCTTTTAATTTAGTGGCTTCTTTCTTGCAAGTATCCGAAAATGTTATGTCATTATGTAAACTTGCTGTTTCTCCAAAGCTATTTAGTATTTCATACAAAAAAAATGCAAGCCAAACACTTTCTCCCTTTCCATGCTGTCCTACTTTATCAAATCCATCGTTCCAGTCTCCTGTACCAATTAATGGCAATCCATGTTCACCAAAATCGAGCCCATGTTTTATTGCCAGCACACAATGTTCGTAGAGTGTAGCTGATATATGAGAATCAACAGGAAGATCAAAATAAGATTCCTCTCCCGGATTTAACAGGCGCCCTTCGAGAAAATCAGTTGAAACATCCAGTACTGCAACATCGGCTGTATGTTTTACATAATATGCGGTTACAAACGGCAACCACAAATAATCATCTGAAATACGGGTGCGTACACCCCGGCCAATTGGAGGATGCCACCAATGTTGTACATCACCCTCTTCAAATTGCCGCGATGCACAAAGCAAAATTTGTTCACGCGCCAGTTCAGGCCTTGTATGAAGCAAAGACATTACATCCTGCAACTGGTCTCTGAAACCAAAAGCTCCGCCTGATTGATAGAAACCGCTTCTTCCCCAAAGTCTTGAAGATAAGGTTTGATAAGTAAGCCAGCCGTTTGTAATTATGTTGATAGCTGAATCCGGCGTTTCCACCTGCAAAGCGCCAATGGTTTGTTCCCAATATTTTTTCACTTTTTCTAAAGCTTCTGTTGCCACCGCTATCCCCCTAAATTGTTTGGATAAGGCAGATGCTTCATTTGAATCTTTGCCTGCTCCGAGCCTGAAAATAATTTCCTGTTCTTCCCCGTCTGCCATAAAAAAAGGAACCTGTATCGCACCGCAGGGATCCAATGCGAGACCAATCTTTCCTGAAAGTTTTATGCGGGACATTGCATCTGGATTCTGCAAATTGCCATTACGGCCAATAAATTCTGTGCGGTCTCCCGTAAAAGTTTTTTTCAAATAATCAACATCAAAAAATGCCACCCTGTTATTAAATTCCGTGTTATACTGATTTTTAGCAAACAGGGCTCCACTCTCCTGATCAACTTCTGTGCGGATATGCATGGCCGTTTTCATCCTGTTATCACCCAACACCCACTCAACATAACCTGTAGCAGTGAGGTTTCTTGATCTTCCTGATTGATTTCTTAATTTTATAACTGTGAATTTGATAGTCGAATCTATATCAACATACACAGTCATTTCAGAATGAATACCATCTTCAATATGTTCAAAAACACTATAACCAAATCCGTGACGTGTAATATAAGGCGATGGGCCACCTGCTGGCAGCATTGAAGGTGACCAAAAATGCCCGCTCTCTTCATCTCTTATATAAAATGCTTCTCCGCTTATGTCTAAAACCGGATCATTGCTCCATGATGTAAGCCTTAATTCGTGTGCATTTTCAGTCCATGAATAAGCCGACCCGCTTTCTGAAATAACTGTTCCAAAATTTGGATTAGCAATTACATTTACCCATGGCACCGGCGTTTTATTATTCTTATCTGTTGTAATAACATATTCTTTTCCATTGGGTGAAAACCCTCCCAACCCATTGAAAAAGATAAGATCTTTAGGTTGCGGAATGGACACTAAGGAAAGAGGTTGGGCTTGACTTTTATCAATCAAAGGAATGACCATTTTGGCAAGCTCTTTTTTATTAACATTGTCGGCTAATGTTCCGCCACTATCGGAAATAATAATACGGGCTACCGTTTGAAATAGAATACGATCCTCGTTTGATATTTGGTCTGAGGCTCTTAAAAAAATGCCTCCTTTGCTGCCATTTAATTCAGCAGGAATAAGCGACTGGATATCATTTTGAAAAGTCTGCCGGTACCCGTTATGCTCTTCATTCCAGATTACCAGGTCCACCACTAGCCCCTTCAAACGCCAGTAAGCGTGGGCTTGTATCAATTGCTTTACCAATTGCATGTTGTCCTGTTTTTCAATTTTTAAAAGAACAATGGGTAAATCTCCCGAAATAGCATATCCCCATAAACTAGACTGTTGACGATGGTTGCTAATGAGAATGGCAGGATCAGCACGAAACGAAGCATTCGCAAATAGAATAGAACTTGCCAAACGACCATACAACTGTGCATCTGCTTCCGAGGCATTTATTTGACGAAGAACTACCTGGCTATGTGTCCATGCCATTTCAAAAACACGGTCTTTGTGAGGTGTATTATCCTGGTATTTATTTATCAACCCCTGGCAGATTTCTTTTGTTTCGGCAATGCCTGTAACTATGTCCATAGCTATGGTTTCTTCAGGCGCAAGGGTTATTCTACAACGGATGGCAACGATAGGATCTAATACGGATCCCTGGCTGCCACTAAGTTTGCCCGGGCTGATCATGGCTTGGGGGTTAACTATTGAATTGCCATGACCAATAAATGCCATCCGGTCTGTTTCGTAAGATATTTCGTCAGCAGCTGTTCCTTCGGTTGCCATCAAGTGGAACATCCACGGGGAATGGTCTTCCGCGGACCGCGGCCTGCGGGTGCAAAGGATTGCATTTTGATGGGGTATAATTTCTGTTTGAACAAAAAGATTGCTGAAGGCCGGGGCCATTAAATCTGATGCGGCAGGAGCCAGTACTACTTCTGCATAACTGGTAAACTCAAGCGTTTTGCGGATACCGGTATTATTTGTCACGCGTAATCTGCGCATCTCTATATCGTCTTCAGGCGAAACAACAATTTCTGTGTGGACATCTATCTCATTTTGGGCGATATGAAAATCTACACGGCCCTGTGAAAAGACTACTTCATATTTTTTTGTTTTTTTAAGTGTG
>JBKJRY010000145.1:0-31422 GCA_046593045.1 Chitinophagaceae bacterium
TTAATAAATAATGATCAATGATTTTTTATTTCCACTACTAAATCCTGCAAAACTTTTTTTGCATCTCCAAACAACATAGAAGTTTTAGGCTGAAAAAATAATTCGTTTTCAATACCGGCATAGCCAGGTTTCATGCTGCGCTTATTTACAATAACTGTTTTAGCTTGCTCAACTTCAAGTACCGGCATACCATATATTGGTGAAGCCGGGTCATTTTTAGCAGCAGGATTAACTACATCGTTGGCGCCAAGAATTAAAACGACATCAGTTGATTTAAATTCATCGTTTGCATCCTCCATCTCCAAAAGTTTTTCATAGTTCACATCTGCCTCAGCAAGAAGTACATTCATATGCCCTGGCATCCGCCCCGCAACCGGGTGAATGGCATATTTTACTTCTACACCTTTTTCGTTCAATAATTTTTCGAGTTCATGACATGAATGCTGAGCCTGTGCAACTGCAAGGCCATACCCCGGAACAATGATAACTTTCTTTGAATACGCCATAAGCATGGCTGCGTCAGTCAATGCTATTTCTTTATAATGGCCATGTTTACTTTCGATGCCAGCTACAGATGCAGCCGCACTTCCGAATGACCCGATCAGCACATTTTTAAGACTCCTGTTCATGGCCCGGCACATTAATATTGTAAGTAATGTTCCCGCGGCCCCTACAAGAATCCCCCCTGTAAGCATAGCCTTGTTATTGTATAAAAATCCACCGCATGCAGCAGCTACACCTGTAAAGGAATTAAGCAGAGATATTACCACGGGCATATCGGCTCCTCCGATAGGCAATACAAAAAAAACACCGTACAATAGTGCGAGAGCTACGGTAATAAAGAATGGAATATTTGACCCGCCTACATTTGAAGTATAGGTAAATATCGCTGCAGATAATGCTAATGCAAAAATTACAAGATTTAATATATGTTGACCTTTGAATGAAAAATCGCTGATCTTACCACTGAGTTTACCCCATGCTATAATACTACCTGCAAATGAAACACATCCGATAATTGTTCCCGCAATAATTGTGAGATAATGGCCGCCAGGTACAACGGTGTAGAAGAATGTTGAATCCAGCATTTTATTTGCCCTATATAAATAATCGAATTCAACAATGGATATCAAGGCTGCACATGCACCACCCATACCATTAAAAAAACTTACTAATTCAGGCATGGCTGTCATCTTTACTTTTTTCGCAGTGAGAGTGCCGATGATTGTACCAATAATTAATCCTCCAAAAATCCACCCATGATTGCCTAATTTTTTGCCATCGTTATCATATAAAAAAATAGTGCCGGCGATTGCAATACCCATACCCGCAGCCGCGATTAAATTACCTCTCCTGGCAGTTGCAGGTGTCGACAGCATTTTTAAACCAAGAATAAATGATACAGATGCAATAAGATAACCGAGAGATAGAATACTGATGCTCATTAGTAATTAATTCGGGATGTGGGTTTAATTCGATATTTATTTTACCTGGTTATTTTTTCTTCCTGAACATTTCCAGCATTCTGTCTGTTACAACAAAACCACCTACTACATTGAGAGTGCCAAGTACTACTGCAAGAAAGCCAAGAATCAGCGCTATATAATTATCACTTTCCGCTTTCCCCATTACTATTATAGCGCCTATAATCACGACACCATGAATCGCATTAGCGCCACTCATCAAAGGCGTGTGCAGCACACTTGGAACCCTTCCGATAATTTCTATTCCCAGGAAGATCATAAGTATAACAATGTAGATAATTTCGATGTTCTGACTTATAAAATTTAATATGGATTGCATAAAGATGTTTTGTAAACCCCTTCATAAAGAATTGGGATGATTCAATTTGATGCTCTTACTCTTTCGTCGATAATATCTCCGTTGTGAACAATGCAAGTTCCTTTAACAAGATCATCATCAAAGTTTAAATTCAGGCTTCCTTCGTTTCCAATAATTAATTGCAAAAAATTAAGAATGTTTTTACCATACATTTTACTTGCATCGTATGGCATAGTAGCGGCTAACCGGGAATTACCAACGATGGTTACACCGTTATATTTTACTGTCTCTTCATTTTTTGTCTTACTCGTGTTGCCACCTGTTGCCGCAGCAAGATCAATAATTATAGATCCGTTTTTCATACTATTCAGCATTTCTTCAGTAATCAAAACCGGCGCTTTCTTACCGGGTATCTGGGCAGTTGTGATTATAATATCAGCTTTGGCCACACTTTCAGCAATTTCCCCTTTTTGTTTATCTAAAAAATCTTCGGTCTGTTCGACGGCATACCCACCCGCCTCACTTGCATCCGCTGCACCTTCTACCTCAACAAATTTGGCGCCGAGGCTCATCACTTCTTCTTTTACCGCCGGCCGTGTGTCAAATACTTCAACTACCGCGCCTAACCTTCTCGCAGTTGCGACTGCCTGCAAGCCAGCCACCCCGGCACCCAGTATCAGCACTTTGGCTGGCGGGATACTTCCCGCTGCCGTCATGAACATGGGAAAATATTTTGGAAATAAATTAGCTGCTACCAGGACCGCCTTATATCCTGAAATATTTGCCTGGCTGCTTAGCACATCCATACTTTGTGCTCTAGTTGTCCTGGGTATCATATCAATGCTGAAAATCGTTATATTCTTCTCAGAACAATTTTGAATAAACGAAGTGTTGTACAAAGGTTGAAAACTCCCTAATAAAATTTTTGATTGAATATTTTCTGTTTCTATTCCTTCGGGATTAATTGATAAAATTATATCAGATGATTTCATAACCTCACTTCTTTCCGTAACTGTTGCTCCTGCATCTGTATACTTTTCATTTTCAGCAAATGCATTAACGCCTGCGTTGGTTTCAACAAGTACTTTCACATTCCATTTTTTTAATATTACCAAATGTTCCGGTAACAGTGAGACCCTAGTCTCAGGATTGGGTTCTTTCAATACGCCTAAAGTCATAATTGGTTATTCCCGGTCAAATTAGGTATTATTTTTTATTCAGAGTTCACAAAAATAAATTGATAATACTTATAAAATATTTTGTTCTATTCAAAATTATTTTAAACGTTTTTTGCCTATTGCTTGTGCAATACCGGATGAGCTTATAATTACTTCTTTTTGAAAAACAAACATGAAAACAAATCTTTTCCGGCGAGTGTATTTAATACCTGATAATAAAATCCTGCTTTACTTTAAAATCAGGATTGAAAAAAACAAGCCCTATAAAAAAAAGATCAATTGTTAGCGAAACTGAAGGATGAGCCTTTATCTCCCCCCACGCATCTTCCATCTCTTCGCTCCAATGTATATCATCAAAAATAAAAATGGAGGACGGGACAGATTTTTTTAAGCTTTCAGAAAAATACCTCAGTGTAGTTTCTTTTCGGTGATTGCCATCAACAAAAATAAGATCAATATTTTTTATTTTACCGAACACAACAGGAATTGAATTTTCAAAATTATCCTGTGTTAAATAAATATTATCGAGACTAAGCTTTTTGAAATTCGATTGAGCTATGTTGGCAATTGTTTTAGAGCCTTCAAGTGTAAAAACTTTTGAATGAGAATTTGCACACGCAAGATAACATGTTGTAATACCTAATGAAGTACCAAGCTCAACAATAGTTTCAGGCTTATAGTATTTCACAATTCTAAAAAGTAGTTGAGCAAATTTTTTATTTTTTAACGATGACGCGGCGATTGAACTCACACTTCTATTATTGGCAGGTATTATTGCCGATCCAGCACCAAAATCTTCAACTTCTATTATTGTGGAATCATTCAAAAGTTTTTTTCGCAACGGTTCAATTAGTCCATAGCAATCATATTCTTTTCTATCATTTAATACATGCTTTACAAAGTCGAATACAAATGGTGAATGTATTCCGTGACCTTTGCCACTTTTAGCGGTATAATAATACTTGATAAATTTTTTTGCCAATTGAAAAGAAGAGTACATCCCGCCGTGGTTTAAGAATTTCCAGGATTTTTTTCCCATACTTCGAAAGTATAAGCATGGTTATGTTTTTCATCCGAAGGAAAAGACCGGGTATCAATTTTTATCCATTCAGAATTATTTATCTCAGGATAAAAAGTATCGCCATTTACCACGGTATGGACCCTTGTGATATATATTCTTGAAACTTTATCCATAGTCTCTTTGAAAATTTCGCCGCCTCCTATTATAAAAATTTCTTTGGCATCGCTTTCTTTCGCTTTCTCAATAGCGGCCTCAATAGTATTAGCCACAAATACATCCCGGGGATGCCAATCATGTTTTCTGGTCACTACAATATTGATTCTCCCAGGCAAAGATTTTTTCAAAGATTCATAAGTATTCCTACCCATAATTACCGGCATTCCCCAGGTTTTATTTTTAAAATACCTGAAATCATTCGGTAAATTCCATGGCAATTCATTGTGCGTACCAATCACATTATTTTCTGATGCAGCAACTATATGAGAAAGCATGAAAGTTTATTTACTGATTTACCAATACTAAGTCTTTAAAGATAATCACACTGCCACCGGAGCCTTTATAGCAGGATGACTTTCATAATTGAGCAACTGAAAATCTTCAAAGGAAAAATTAAATATATCCTTTACTTCAGCATTTAATTTCATTTGAGGAAGGGGAAAAGGTTTTCTTGATAATTGGAGTTCCGCTTGTTCAAAATGATTTTTATATAAATGAACATCACCGAATGAATGAACGAAATCACCGGGTTCCATGTCACACACCTGCGCAATCATCATCGTAAGTAAAGCATACGATGCAATATTAAAAGGAACTCCCAAAAAAACATCCGCGCTTCTCTGGTATAACTGGCAGGAAAGTTTTCTTCGCTCTCCTGCTTCTGCAGAATTGGCCGGAGCCGTATAAAATTGAAAAAGACAATGGCAGGGCATTAACTTCATCTGCGGTAGATCTGCTACATTCCATGCACTTATTATAAGTCTTCTGCTATCTGGATTAGTTTTTAGCTGGTGAATGAGTTCAGAAACCTGGTCGACAATTTTACCGTCAGCACCTTCCCAACTTCGCCACTGCTTTCCATACACGGGTCCAAGGTCTCCATTTCCATCTGCCCATTCATCCCATATTTTCACTCCATGCTCTTTCAAGAACTGAATGTTAGTATCACCTTTTAAAAACCAAAGCAATTCATAAATGATACTTTTTAAATGAAGTTTTTTGGTAGTTACCAGGGGAAAGCCTTCCTGGAGATTAAGTCTCATTTGATGACCAAATAAACTCCGTGTACCTGTACCTGTGCGGTCATCTTTATCAGTACCCGACTCAATAATTTTTTGTAAAAGATGAAGATATTGATCCATAGACGCAAGTTAATGAATTAGAAAAATTTTGTTGTCCAAATATTTAATCTTGACTATAAGACAGAATTACTAAATTTTGCGAGGAAAATCAGTGAAGATTACAATAACTGACAAAGCCTAAGTGTTAAATAACTTCAATGTTTCAATAGGAGAATCTGGCTAAAAGTTTATTCTTAAATAAAATTTAATCCTAATTCAAAACTTAACAGTGCTTATAAAACCATAGGTAAACAAACCGCAACAAAATGAAAATATCCCGAAACTTTTACCCTAAATTTGCCAACTCAAGAGTTTAATTTTAGAAACAAATGAAATTTACGTGGTGGAAAGTTGCTTGTATTTTACTAATGCTTTTCACTTTTACAGCCGGTTTTCTAGTGAAGATCCCTTATGTGGGTAATTTGCACGAGAGCATTCGAAATTTTTTCTTTCATGTTCCTATGTGGTTTGGGCAGATTGCCCTATTTACACTTTCACTTATATATTCGATTGCCTATTTACGGAAGCAGAATATTAAGCATGATATTTATGCAGCGGAATTTGCCAAAGTCGGAATTATTTTCGGATTGCTTGGATTAGCCACCGGATCTATCTGGGCTACCTATACATGGGGAGAGCCATGGAGTAATGATCCCAAGCAAATCGCAGCAGCTATTGCTGTACTTATTTATCTTGCATATGTAGTGCTGAGAGGTTCTATGAATGATATTGATAAAAAAGCAAGGGTAAGTGCGGTGTATAATATTTTCGCTTATTTCATTTACATCCCGCTTATAATGATACTTCCCCGGTTAGTGCAGTCCCTTCATCCGGGGGGAATGGAAGGTGCCAAAGGGGGAGGTAATCCTGCGTTGGGGGGGTCAAATCTTACTCCGGAAATGGCAATGGTTTTCTGGCCGGCAGTGTTTGGATGGATAATTTTAGGTATATGGATTAGTAATCTAAAAATAAGATTAAGCCTGATTGAATACAAAAACCTGATAAATGATTAATGAAATTTCTAAGCGGTTAAGCTGCACTGTTATATTTTTTTTATTCAGCCTGTTTTTATTTGCACAAACACCTGCCAGATCAACAGAAGCTTCTGTGGAAACGGTCATGCGAAGCAACGGCAAAATTTATGTGGTAATGGCAGTATGCCTTTCCATTCTTGTCGTGCTTTTTTTGTACCTGGTAAGAATTGACCGAAAAGTTTCTAAAAAGGAAAAAAGCCTTTAACCGTAGTTGCTTGAAAAACCTGGTTTACAGTTGTTAACCATCGATTGCTAAATATTACAAAAACGAATTTTTATGCCATCAGTAGTTCCTTATAGCTTTTTCCAGAGCGTGGAAAGAAGTTTTGATAAAGCCGCTATTTTCACCGATTGGGATCCTGGCATCCTGCAACAGATAAAACAATGTAATAGTGTTTATCAAATGCGGTTCCCAATAAAAAAAGAAAACGGTGTGATTGTGACCCTTGAAGCATACCGTGTACAGCATTCCCATCATAAAACGCCTTGCAAAGGCGGTATACGTTTTAGTGATGCGGTAAACCAGGATGAAGTGATGGCTCTTGCAGCTTTAATGACTTATAAATGCGCAATTGTAAATGTGCCTTTTGGCGGCGCCAAGGGAGGTATTAAAATTGATCCGCGGACATATACTCCTTATGAGCTTGAAAAAATTACGCGCCGTTATACAGCAGAATTAATAAAGAAAAATTTTATTGGACCTGGTACAGATGTGCCTGCACCGGATTACGGTACAGGAGAGAGAGAAATGGCATGGATACTTGATACATATGCGGCCATGCATCCAGGCGAGATTGATGGAGCAGCATGTGTAACCGGTAAGCCCGTGACACAAGGTGGCGTACGCGGAAGAAAAGAAGCTACAGGCCTTGGCGTGTTTTACGGCCTGACCGAAATATGCAATATGCCATCTATAATGGATAAGTTAGGATTAAGTACTGGTGTAAAAGGTAAAAGGATATGTGTTCAGGGTATGGGAAATGTAGGCTATCATTCAGCCTTATTTTTTCAACAAGCGGGAGCGATCATTGTCGGGCTGTCAGAGTATGAGGGTGCCATATGGAGCAATGACGGACTTGACATAGATAAGGTATGGCTCCATCGTACTAAAACAGGTTCTATACTTGATTTTCCCGGTGCTGAAAATTTTGAAAAAAATACGGATGCGCTTGAAATGGAGTGTGATATTCTTATACCTGCGGCATTGGAAAATGTAGTTAACGGAGAAAATGCTTCACGCATCAAAGCAAAAATTGTTGGCGAGGCTGCTAATGGCCCGCTTACTCCTGAAGCGGACGAAATATTAAATTTAAAGGGTGTATTGGTTGTACCTGATATTTACTTAAATGCAGGAGGTGTAACAGTTAGTTATTTTGAGTGGTTAAAAAACCTTAGTCATGTACGTTATGGCAGGCTCGAAAAAAGATTTGATGAGAATATGAATCAGCATATTCTTGGACAGCTTGAAGAGCTTACGCAAAAAAAGGTTAGCGCGGCAGAACGCGATTTCATTATGCATGGGGCAGACGAAGTTGATCTGGTACGGAGTGGACTTGAAGAAACAATGATAACCGCAACCCGTGAGATTGTCGATATATGGCAAAAGACTCCCGCAATACCTGATCTGCGCACCGCAGCTTATGTTTGTGCCATAAATAAGGTTGCTACGTCGTATGCTGAATTAGGAATATTCCCGTAGAAATATGTACGATGTGTGATGTACGATTTAGGAGAATTATTCATTATGAATTTTTTGATCGAATTATATCCAGAGTTAGTTTTCAAATTCACTTTATACTCCTGCCTTAAAAATCGGGAAATTCATTCATCTCACTAAATTGGTTACCCGATTTTTGGAAACCAAATGAATAGCTTCCATTAGTTATAATAAGATAAGTTGCCGGTAACGTAATATGGTAACGTAACACCTGTTCAAGCACCTTTTTTGTAAGTGGCACATTCATTTCCTTACATTCAATAATCATCCAAGGTAACAAGTCCCGATTGTAGACTACCAGGTCGCAACGTTTTTTTAGTTCACCTAATTTTATTTCTTTTTCAACAGCTATTAATGACGCAGGATATTTCTTATTGAGCAAAAGAAATTGTACCACGTTTTGTCGTACCCATTCTTCAGGTGTAAGCAGCAGCCACTTTTTTCTAATGGCATCGAAAACTTCGTTTATCCCATCCCGTTGTCTCGTAGTTACCTTATTTTTAGGATAGTTAATTTTTATCATAAGCCTGATGCGTTTTCTTTTCTCTGAATCATTCATGATATGTCATTTTTTTATTCATTGTGTTCAATAATTATGATTAATGAAGCACAATCAAAATGACCTCCTACCATCTAAAATCGTATTTTTATCTTAACAAATGACAACAACATGGGTCTGTAGAAAATATGAAGACAAAAAAAGAAATAGTAAATAACTGGCTTCCGAGATACACAGGGGAAAAGCTAAGCAATTTTGGAGAATATATTCTTCTTACCAATTTCAGCAATTACGTGAAGATGTTTGCTGACATGCATAATGTGAAAATTGTAGGGGTGGATAAAGCAATGCAATGTGCCACGTCGGACAATATTACTATTATAAATTTTGGAATGGGAAGCCCGGGGGCTGCAACCATTATGGACCTTTTAAGCGCTATTGACCCGGAGGCGGTATTATTCTTAGGTAAATGCGGTGGACTAAAAAAAAGAAATAAAATCGGGGATCTCATTTTGCCTATCGCAGCGATAAGAGGCGAAGGAACTTCAGATGATTATTTTCCGCCTGAAGTACCTGCTTTACCGGCTTTCGCATTACAAAAAGCTATTTCAACCACCATTCGGGATTATGCTTTTGATTACTGGACAGGCACTGTATATACCACCAACAGGCGTGTATGGGAGCATGATGAGGAACTTAAGCAATACCTGAGAAAGATTCGGGCTTATGCAGTTGACATGGAAACGGCCACGATCTTTACGGTTGGTTTTTACAATAAAATTCCCACAGGGGCATTACTTCTTGTAAGCGATTCCCCCATGATTCCCGAAGGTGTAAAAACAACGGAAAGTGATGCAAGTGTTACAGCGGAATATGTTGAAAAGCACTTAAAAATAGGTATCGATTCACTAAAGCAATTAATTAACAGAGGCCTCACCGTCAGGCATTTACAGTTCTAAACCTATACCTAGTTCCCAAGTTGTTTCAGGTAACTACATAAAAGAATGCTGAAGCAATGGCTTTTGTAATTAACTTTTTCAGATGAACTATTCGCTCCTCCAGGTAAAAGATCTAAGTGTAAATTTTGAAACAGAAGCCGGGAATATTTCTGCAATCCAAAACATTTCATTTGAAGTAAAAAATGGCGAAACCCTTGCAGTAGTCGGAGAATCCGGGTCAGGCAAAACTGTCACTTCGTTATCAATTTTGAAATTGCTCCCTTCTCCACCTGCAATTTATCAGTCAGGCAAAATTTTATTTTCAGAAACAGGAAATGAACAGGTGAATCTGCTTGCATTAAATAAAAAAGATTTACGAGAAATAAGAGGGAATAAAATTTCAATGATTTTCCAGGAACCTATGACTTCGCTCAACCCTGTTAAAACCTGTGGTATACAGTTGATGGAAGCGCTTTTAACTCACAAAAAAATTTCCTGGAAGGATGCCAAAGAAAAAACGATTGATCTTTTCAGGCAGGTGAAGTTACCTGAACCCCAGGTTATGATTAACCGGTATCCCCACCAGTTAAGTGGCGGGCAAAAGCAAAGAGTAATGATCGCTATGGCTATAAGCTGCGAACCTTCTTTGCTCATAGCTGATGAGCCAACAACTGCACTTGATGTTACCGTTCAAAAAACAATTCTGCAACTAATAAAAGAACTGCAACAGCAAAAAGATATGGGAGTGATTTATATAACCCATGATCTTGGCCTTGTGTCAGAGATTGCTGATAAAATTGTAGTGATGTATAAAGGCAAAGTAGTTGAAACAGGTTCAGTACAAGATATTTTTTCAAATTCCAAACATCCTTATACCAGGGCATTGATAAATTGTCGGCCTACCCCCTCATCAAAGGGAAAAAGATTGCCTGTGATCAGCGATTTTATAGCTGAGTCAAACAACGAAATAAATATTGATGCTTCTCAAGATGATGCATCAGCTGACCAGGATAATAGGCGCAAGGATACACGAATAAAAAACATACAATCAGAATCAGCGGCTGCATCTCCGCTACTGAAAGTTGAAAATCTTAAAGTTTATTTCCCTATAAAAAAGAATTTTACAGGGAAAGTCCTGGTGGAAATGAAAGCCGTTGATGATGTAAGTTTTTCAGTGGAAAATGGAGAAACACTTGGCCTTGTCGGTGAAAGCGGCTGCGGCAAAACAACACTGGGAAGGGCTTTGATAAGACTCATACATCCGACCAGCGGGAATATTTTTTTTAATGGAAAAAATATCGCACATGTTCCCCCGGAACAAATGCGAAAAATGCGAAAGGATATCCAGATCATTTTCCAGGACCCGTATGGATCACTTAATCCAAGGCTTACTATAGGGCAGGCGATTAACGAGCCAATGAAAATTCATGATATTTTGCCTACTGAAAAACAACGGAAAGAAAAAATAATGGAATTGCTGCAAAAGGTGGATTTGAAAACTGAACATTTCAATCGCTACCCGCATGAATTTAGTGGTGGTCAGCGACAGAGAATTTGTATTGCAAGGGCGCTTAGCCTTAACCCTGATTTTATAATATGCGACGAAAGTGTTTCCGCTCTTGATGTAAGTGTACAGGCACAGGTCCTGAATTTATTGAACGACCTTAAAAATGAACTACGATTTACGTGTATTTTTATTTCCCACGATCTTGGCGTTGTACATTATATAAGCGACCGCATTATGGTTATGAACAAAGGAAAAATAGAAGAAACCGGTACTGCCAATGAAATTTATTTTAATCCAAAATCTTTATATACCCGGGATTTAATTTCCTCTATCCCCGCGATAAGAGTCTAATCCACTTTAGCCCTGTTTAAATCCTGGGATTAGAAAAGCCGTGTTTTTATTTCAAAAAATTAACTTATAACTTGTTCGAATTAGAGTAACTTCGCAGGCTTAAAAAATCATGCCGTAACATGATAAGTGGCCAGACAGACCTGGCACGTATCTTTGTAAACACTACAGTGTAATGGCATGTGACAATTAACTTTTAAACAATAATTGCACATGAAACTTAGTCAATTCAAATTTGACCTCCCGCTAAATCTAATTGCACAAACACCAACCAAGAGAAGGGAAGACAGCAGGATGATGGTAATTGAACGAAAAACCGGTAAGATAGAAAACCGGCATTTCAAAGATATTCTTGATTATTTTAACGACAAAGACGTATTTGTAGTAAATAATACAAAAGTATTTCCCGCCCGAATGTATGGCCGCAAAGAAAAGACGGGCGCTAAGATCGAAGTATTTTTGTTGAGAGAATTACATAAGGCAAATCGTCTTTGGGATGTAATAGTTGATCCAGCCAGGAAAATTCGTGTTGGCAACAAATTATATTTTGGCGAAAGTGATGAGCTTGTAGCAGAAGTGATTGATAACACAACGAGCCGCGGAAGAACGATTCGTTTTTTGTGGGATGGCCCTGAAGAAGAATTCAGGAAGATGCTTTACCTGATGGGAGAAACTCCATTACCAAAATACATAAAGCGCAAGCCGGATGAAGATGATAAAGAGAGATTCCAGACAGTATATGCAAAGCATGAGGGGGCAGTAGCTGCACCCACGGCAGGACTTCACTTCAGCCAGGAACTTATCAAGAGGTTGGAAATTAAAGGCATTCGTTTCGCAGAAGTAACACTGCACACAGGCCTTGGCACTTTTCGTCCAATTGAAGTTGAAGATCTTAGCAAGCATAAAATGGATGCTGAATATTATCGTATTGAAGAAGAAGCTTGTAAAATTGTAAACAAAGCAAAAGAAACGAGCAAAAGAATTTGTTCTGTTGGCACAACCACCATGCGTGCGTTGGAAACATCCTTTACTGCCCAAAAGTTTTTAAAGCCGGCAGAAGGCTGGACTAATCATTTTATACATCCGCCCTATACTTTTAACATTGCGGATTCTTTGGTTACCAACTTCCATTTGCCTAAAACAAGCCTGCTAATTATGACTTGTGCATTTGCAGGATACGATCTTATTATGGAAGCTTACAAAAAAGCAATAAAAGACAAATACCGCTTTTTTAGTTATGGTGATGCTATGCTTATTATATAAAAGCATTTCTCAATTATTTAGTATGTTAGTTCCCCGCTTTAGCGGGGAACTTTTGTTAAGGAAATATTATTGATTCTGCCAGTTGAGTTGTCTATACCTCTCCTGATCAAAGGACTTTTCTTTTTGTAATTTGTATATTGCAACTACCTTATGCAATCGGTAATTTTCTTTTTTAATTTTTAAAATATTACTATGGCACTTTGGATTATTCTTGGCGTTATTGTCCTGCTTGTTATATGGATAATAGGCATCTATAACGGCTTGATAAAAGCAAAAATAAAAGTAGATAACAGTTGGAGTGATATTCGTGTTTATTTGAAAAAGCGATTTGACCTCATTCCTAATTTGGTCAACACTGTAAAAGGCTATGCAACACATGAAAGCCAGACATTTGAAAAAGTTACACAGGCCCGTAATGCAGCAGCAGCAGTACCTCCCGGAGATGTGCAAGGTGCCGCACAAGCTAATCAGCTATTGGGTGGAGCACTTAGAGGCTTGCTTGCTGTTGCAGAAAGTTATCCAGAGTTAAAAGCAAATCAAAATTTTCTTGAACTGCAAAATGCATTGCAATCTATTGAGGGCGACCTTGGAAATGCACGTCGTTATTATAATGCAACTGTAAGAGATTACAATACTTCCATACAGCAATTCCCAGGTGTAATTGTTGCAAACTTTGCCGGCTTTAAAGCGAGAGAATTTTACGAGCTCGAAGACCAGGCCGAAGCTCACAATGTAGAAGTAAAGTTTTAATTCATTCTAGATGAAGAAACTTTTAGCCTCTATTCTTTTTTTAGTTTGCAATATTGGCTGCACAAGCGCACAGGAATATTTCACGATTGACCAATATGATGTCAATGTGAAAATTAATAAAAACGCTTCACTTGATATTGTAGAAAAAATAAGTGTTCATTTCACAGAACCACGCCATGGAATTATAAGAAAGATTCCTTACAAATATAAAATACAAGCATTGCCAAGTGGCATTGAAAGGGCAAATCTCCCAATGCAATCAGGTGGATATAATCATACTATTGTTAAAGATATAAGGGTACCAGGATGGGAGTATGATGTAAGTAATGATGGTGATTACAAATCAATAAAAATTGGGTCTGCGAATAAAACCGTTGAAGGGAATCAACAGTATATAATAACCTATCATATACTAAATGCCATTAATTTTTTTAAGGATCATTCAGAATTTTATTTTAATATAATTGGGCATCAATGGTCAACTACCATTGCTTCTGTAAACTTTACAATTGAAATACCAGAGCCACTTTTTGATACTTCAAATTATTTTGTTGCTACAGGCATAACAGGGTCGGGGGAAAATATAACGGTAACAAAATGGACAAACAATAAAATATTTTCAGGTAAAACTATTAAGCAACTAAATCCCAATGAAGGACTAACTGTTGGCATTAGTTTTCCAAACGGCTATTTAATAAAACCAGATTATCGTTTTAATGGAATTTATTGGCTGCTTTTGCCATTTATAATTTTTGCAGGAATATTTTATACCTGGAAAAAATGGGGTAAGGATGATGAAGTAGTTATTCACACAGAATTTTATCCGCCTGAAAACATCAGCCCCGGAATATCAGGTTATATTATTGACGGCCGCCTTGATCGTAGAGACCTTACAGCACTGGTGCCGTACTGGGGTGCTGGTGGTTATTTAGAAATAAATGAAACTGAAAAAAAGCATATGCTCGGTCTTGTAAAGACAAAAGAATATGAATTTGTAAAACTAAAAGACCTTCCTTCTAATGCTCTCAATTTTGAAAAAACTTTTTTTAATGGAATTTTTAAATCAGGTGACCATATTAAGTTAAGCGACCTTAAAAATGTACTTTATACTTCCATGAATACGGCGAAAGAAGAACTAAAAGATGAGATTGACCGTGATGATTATTATGTGAAATTTTCCCGTGGCTTGGTCGGCGTTTTTGTAGTACTCGGAATTTTGATTTTTATGTTTGGTATAATAAAAATTATAAGCTTGTGGGATCAAGACAAATGGATGGGAATCGCTATAGCGTCCAGCGGTATCCTTATAATAATATTTGGTTCATTAATGTCAAAGAAAACACCAAAGGGAACAGCTTTATATCAAAAATTATTAGGCTTTAAAGAATTTATTAAATCTGTCGAAAAAGATCGCTTGCAGGAATTTTTAAAACAAGATCAGAATTATTTTGATAAAGTGTTACCCTATGCAATTGTATTTGATGTAGCAGATAAATGGAAAGATAAACTGAAAGGACTTGATATACCGCCGCCAAATTGGTATCACGGAACCTACATCGGCAACTTTAATACTTTGTTGTTTATGAATAGTCTTGATAATTCTATGAAAGCTATGACCAATACTTTTTACAGTGCCCCGCAAAGTAGTGGAAGCAGTGGGGGCAGTTTCAGCGGAGGTGGCGGTTTCTCCGGAGGAGGCTTTGGTGGTGGTGGTGGAAGCAGTTGGTAATTGATGCAGGATAATTTTGCATGCCAATGTATAGAATAGAAGACTAAATGCATAAGGTACAAATACCTCTCTCCAATAATACTCTGCCCGAAAAAATTATAGCTTTTAAAAATATTCATTAAATGAATGTGACGATTTTTTATTATACCCCAAACATCAACGGCTTCTCAAGATTTCACATAAGTTGCTGGCTCAAAACTTTATTTATAAGTTAAGGATTTAAAATACACATGAAAAAGTTTAATAATAAAATAATTATTTTATTATTGTACCAGAATTACTTGTAAAAATCCTTTCCTTGAATTCCAACTGCTAAACTTTGTTACACATTTAGAAAAATTTAATAAAGGGTCTCAAAATATTTTGATCTAACAATCACTCAAAACTACTGTGTATGAAAAAAAGGATCTTTAAAAAATGTGTACACGCCGGAAAGTTGCATCTCGTCATTCTGTCCCTGTTTTTTTCCACGATGATACAGGCGCAAAACTCAAAACAGCTAAATTCCCAGTCATTTGTTGTGAAAGGAATCGTCAAAGATGATAAAGGCCCTTTACAAGGGAGTACGGTTTTGGAGAAAGGAACGAATAATTCGACACTGACAGTGGAGGATGGGTCATTTTCTTTGAATGCTTCAAGAGCAAATGCCACCCTCGTATTTAGTTTTGTAGGCTACACCTCTATAGAGGAAAACATTGCAGGACGTTCTACAATAAATATAATATTAGAACCGGCGTCAGGAGAGCTTTCTAATATAGTTGTAACAGCCCTGGGTATTACCAGGAATAAACGATCACTTGGTTATTCAGTGTCTGAAGTAAAATCGGAGGATCTGGTGAAAGCATCAAATCCCAGTCTGTTAAAATCATTAGACGGTAAGGTGAGCGGCGTAAATTTCACCAACCTCAGCAGCGACCCTACTTCTTCAGTATTGGTGAATATACGGGGTACTACAGCTCTTCCTACTTTAGGTGACAGGAATGTTGCTTTAAAGGGACAGCCCTTGTATGTAATAGATGGAATACCGGTGGGCACCCAAACTGTTACGCAAAAAGATAATGTAGATTTTGGGAATATTCTTTCACAATTGAATCCAGAGGATATTGATAATATTACCATTTTGAAAGGGGGCAGTGCGGGGGCACTATATGGAAAAGAAGGAGGTAATGGTGTTATAATGATAACTACAAAATCGGGTAAAGCGGGTAAAAAGGGGCTTGGTGTTTCTTACTCGGTTGCAAATGTGTGGGATAAGGCTTTCCAGTTTGTGCCAGTTCAAATGGAATATGGACCGGGATCCAGAGCAAATGAATGGGCTATTGATGGTACCGATACCTGGGGGCCAAAGTTGGATGGAACCACCACTACCGATTATTGGGATGTAAAAGCACAGCAATGGGCTACTAAAGCCATGTATTCAAATGGCCAAAATCCAGTGGAGAGTTATTTGGAAACAGGACATACCCTGACTAATAATTTAAGTGTGCAGGGCAATTATGATAAGGGTTCTTTTCGTTTATCATTGTCTGACTTGAGCAATAAAGGGGTAATGCCAAATACTAAAGTAGATCAAAAATCGATCTCTCTTAATTCGCAATACAGGCTGACAGATAAATTGAAAATTTCAGTCAGCACCAGTTACATACACACTAATTCTCCTAACAAAGCAAGAATACAAGGCGGCGGCGATGATGCCGTTTTAAATACCTTACTGTATGCATGGCCTACCAGCCTGCAGCCACTTTCTGAAATGAAAAATTATTGGCTAACAGGATTTGAAGGTATAAGGCAGAACGGTGCTATTATGAATGACAATCGCCCAGACCCACCAGACCAGGCAGGTGTAAATCTCGGTAACCCCTATTGGTGGGCCTATGAAAATGTGCATCGCTTTCAAAGAGATAATTTCTTCGGCAAAATACAGTTGGACTGGCAGCTTTCCGACAAGTTTTCTTTTTTAGCAAGAACCGGCATGGAAAACGTGAAAGAATACTATGAACAAAGGATGTCTTGGAGCGATCCTGATAACCAGGGGAAATTTGCAACAGGGAATAATAATACATCGCTCATCAACTCGGATGCGATATTGACTTATAATAACGATTTTGGTAAGATATCCTTAAGTGTGTCAGCGGGTGGCAACTATGCCTACTCTAATAACAACAACCTCGAAATGACAGCAGGCCGTCTTTCAGCGCCTGAGTTATTTACATTAACCAATGCGGCACCCGGACAATTACAGGTCTCCTCCTCAGGATGGGGAACTGGCCAGAGTTACAGCGTATATGGTACTGCAACTATCGGCTACAACAACCAGCTTTTTCTGGATGTAACTGGCCGTAACGACTGGAATGGTGTTTTAGCGGAAGAAAAAATACATTACTTCTATCCTTCAGCATCTTTAAGCTGGGTAGCTTCTGAAACATTTAAGCTTCCTGAATCTGTAAATCTTTTAAAATTCCGTATTGCCAAAGCGGACGTTGGTAACGGATTATTGCGCAGAAGAAGTATAGACACTTATAGTTTTGATGCGAGCGACTGGGGCGCGGCCAAAACGGTTAATATCAACGCCAGCCTGGTTGATAAGGATATCAAACCACAGCACTCCATTACTACCGAAGGCGGCTTCGACCTGGGGATGTTTAATAACCGTGCAAGAATTGGGTTTACCTATTTTGTAAAAGATCAGAAAGACCAGATTGATAATATTCCTACCGTACAGGGAACAGGGTATTCGGGCCTATTAACCAACATTGGTGATGTGCGGAATAAAGGATTTGAAATTGAATTAGGACTAACACCCATTAAAATGAAAGAATTGAGCTGGGACATTGCAGCCAGTTTTACAAAATACAAAGCAGTTATAACACGACTCTCTGACAAATTTGCTCCGAACGGCTATGTTTTTGCTAATTACGGGAGAAATGAAAAAGTAAGGATAGCCGTTGGTGAAGAAATTGGAAATATGTATGAGGCCAATCCTGTTTTGAGAGTTAAGACGGGAAAGTATGCAGGACAACCATTGCTGGATGGTTCTGGTGGTGAGTTTCAGAATTCTGGTGATGAAAATGACCGTGCCCGACTGGGGAATTTCAATCCTGATTTCATACTCGGTCTCAATACTACATTCAGGTATAAGCACTTTTCTTTGAACCTCGTGGGTAGTTTAAGATATGGTGGCAAATATGTTTCTGTAAACCAGAAATACATGGAATCAGATGGTATGACCCAAACCACTGTCAGCTCCGGACCAAACAATCCTTGGTGGAGCGGAGGTCGGGATGCTTCACAAGGTGGTTATCCATGGCCGACCCAGGGCTCAAGCCAGTATGATGCCATCAACAACAACAACGATGGACAGGCTTCCTATACATTGAATGATGCCAGTTATGCAAAAGGAGTTTTCCTAGATCCCAATTTTACTGGCAATCCTGATGATGCTACCGATGCTGATTATATAGTTAATGGTGCTGATCCCAATAATACTTTTTACCAGATACCTACCAACAGTTATGGAGATGTAATTTGGAATTTTACCTCCACACGTACTTACGACGCTACCAACTTTAAGATGAGAGAAATTTCAATAGCATATACCATACCCAATGACCTGGTAAGCAGGTATAAACTCCAGAATATAACGTTCTCTTTAATAGGCAGAAATATTTTTCAATGGAACAAATCGGGCCGTCATGAAGATCCTGAGTCTGCCTTTCAGGGTGTAGGTACAGACCAGGGTATTTTAAGGGCCACGTTGCCAAGTATACGTTCTTATGGCTTTAAACTTTCAGTTGGATTTTGATAAATTTCACGTTCAATAATAAAATATGAAATCGTTAATAAAAAAATTAGGTGCGCTTGTTTTGATCTCTTGCTTTACTGCTTCCTGCGGTAAAGATCCACTGAGGACTTACGATGCCCAGCAACAGTTAAATGCGGTGGAAGATGTGAATGATCCATTCCTCTTATCTTCCATTATAAAGCAAACCTCCTTGTTCTACTCCGTAAAGGGATATGACGATAGCAGGCTTCCTGGTGCAGTACAATACATGGAGAGAAATTTTCAGGGGGGTGACAATTATTACCAGGGCTTTAAATATCCCACTGATGATTTGTATGCAGCTATGAATATTCTTAAACTGATCGATGGCGCGATAGGCCTGGCTGACAAAAGGGGTTCAGTAACCCACAAAGGGATTTTTAAAATATTCAGGTCATTGTTATTCTCCTTCATGACGGACTACTATGGAGATATTTATTATTCAGAGGCCCTTAAAGGGAGGGAAGGAATATTATATCCGAAGTATGATAAGCAGGCAGATATTTATACGGGACTGCTGGCAGAATTGGAGGAAGCCAATACGCTTATTAAGGATGGAACTGAATCTGTATCTCCTACATACGATCTGATGTATGGTGGTGATAAATTAAAATGGCAAAAATTTGCAAATTCTTTAAAGCTCCGTTTACTGATGAGGACTTCAAAAAAGATAACGGATGTAGGGACTCAGATAAGTGCAATTGTGAACGATCCTTCTGGTCATCCCATCTTCATGGACAATGGTGACAATGCGGCTATTTCTTATGTAGGAACTACAAAAGAAAACTCATGGGGTGGTGGCAGATTAAACTGGGATTATAGTGAATTTGACAGAAGAAGGCCTTCTAAAACATTGGCGGATAAATTAAATAGTTTAAATGATCCACGTCTTTCTATCTGGCTTGCACCGGTTGAAAAACCTTGGACAAGTAATCCGGCGCTGAATAGAGTAACTTTTTTAACTACCGATGCTAATGGATACACGGATGAATCTACATGGGAATACATTGACAGAACTAACCCTGATATCGCAGCCCAGGCTTCTAACATTCTTGATTCAAATAAAATTTACACGGGCTTTATTGCTGGTATGTATGGTGATTATCAGTATGGAAATGGAAACTATGACAATACGAATGCAGGTATTTATGGCAACTTTAAAGTATCAAGGTTTTCACAATTATTCAGGCAAAATGCAGACCCATTACTAAAGGCTACCATCATGAACAGCGATGAGGTACAGTTTATTCTTGCCGAAGCAGCGGTGAAAGGTTATGTCAGCGGCAATGCTGATACGTATTACAGAGAAGGTATTTCTTTAAGTATGGATCGCTGGGGTATAGATGGAAATAACATCAGTACTTACCTGGCACAGTCTGTAATTACTTTGCCTGGTAATATCGACGGAAACCTGGTAAAAATAGCCGATCAGAAATGGCTGGCTTTATTTACAGTTGCCGCAGAAGCTTACCTGGATATTCGTAGAACACAATTGCCCAACATATTCAGCAATGGTTTATTGACGACCTATCCATTCCCGTTACGTTTTATTTACCCGGGAGCGGAACTTGGACAAAACGTGGATGCTTACAACGCAGGAGTAGGTACTTTATCCCCTGCTGTAGATAACCAGTTTTCAAAAATGTGGTTGTTACAGTAATGTTAGTATTTTAATCGAAAGGCAATTTCATAAATTATCAAATTACTATACCGCTTTAAGGGTCGCTATGGTACTTAAACAATACCACATTCTTATAAGACTTCTCTTATAAACTTCCTGTGTAAAAAAGGAAGCCATACTATCCAGGCTTTTTTTAATAGTGAAACTTACTAACCAATGTATAGAAACTTCTTTTTTTCATTTGTATTATTCTTTACCGGAATATTTAGTTGCATCGCATCACCAGATCCGGATGCATCTTTTAAACAGGCAATTTCAGTTAAGTATAGTATTCCTGAAGAACTGAATGGAAGCATATTGAAAAAAGTGGTAGTGGATTATAATGATATAATTTATGTGCTAACGGATAAAGGATTATACAGGGTAAATGATAAAGATTTGGTGAGAGACAATAGGTACACCCCTTTGGCGCAAAAGATACCGATAGATGTAGCCATTCAGGAAGGCAAGGGCTATTTATATTATTTGTATGAAGACAAAGTTCTTACAAATGGTTATGCAGGTGTTTTCTATAAAGAGCTGCCAAGGCAAACATATAAAATGATGGCTGTAGCTGAAGATGGCAGTGTGCTTTTAGCCGGCGATAATAAAATAAGCTTATGTAAGAATGGAAAACTTTTCGACATTTCTCCACCGCCTGACAAACTTCTTTCCGTGTATGTTTATAACGGTACCTATTATGCATTAAGCAGTAATAGTGTTTACGAGTTAAAGTCAGATCACTTTACCACATTGCATAAGGGAACAGGCCTTAAAGCAATTACGTTTAGGCGAGATGAAATCATATTGGCAACAAATCAGGGGTTTTATGGCGTTAACAAGCGAAATGGGAACTCCACTTTTTCGCTGAAAACAAAACTACCCGTCCAGGATATTAACTATTTACAAACCATTAATGGTAATGTGTGGGCTGCAACAAACGATGGGGCCTACATGCAGGAAATGAAAGGCACCTATAGGTATTATGCTTCGAAAAGATGGTTGAATGAAAACAATGTTACCTGCATCGCTTCAGATAGCAAAGGAAATGCTTACCTACTAACCTCTACAGGTCTCAATAAAATTGAATTCGTTTCGGAAACATTGTTGCAAAAGGCAATATTTTTTCAGGATAAAATAAGGCAGCGTCATATCCGGTATGGATTTATTTCCACTGTGACTTTTACAAGTCCCGGCGATATTGCAACAGCCCGTATGACAGACACGGACAACGATGGTTTGTGGAGTGCATTTTATCTCGGGAGCCAGGCTTTCCGCTATGCAGTTACCAAACAAAAAGAGGCTAAACGCTATGCGTGGGAAGCATTTGAAGCTTTCGAAAGAATAATTTCAGTTAATCCGCTTGAAGGGTTTCCTGCCAGAACTTTTGAGCGGAAAGGTTTTAAATATTCTGATCCTGAGCGTTGGCATGATTCCCAGGATCCCGAATGGGAATGGAAAGGGACCACAAGCAGCGATGAATTTGTAGGATATATTTTTATAGCGGCTACATTGAACGAGATGGCAGCAGAAACTTCCACAGAGAAAAAAAGAATTGCTGATTTTATCGATAAGATTCTTATGCACCTGGTGCGAAATAACTATCAACTTATCGATGCCGATGGCAAGCCAACTTTATGGGGTCAGTGGGATCCTGGATATATCAATTCAATTCCTCACTCTGTCGGAGACAGAAAACTTGGGAGCGCTATTATTATAGCTGGATTGCAATTAGGATATACACTTACAGGAAAGGAGATATATAAATCGGAGGCTTTTCGCTTAATGAACAAATACGGATACTTGAAAAATACATTGGTATCTTATAAGGAAATCAAATCTACTCAGGGAGTTATACACAAGGGTGTTGATATTGGAAGCGGTGACTGGAACCATTCTGATGATGAAATGGCGTTTCTGACCTATTGGGTCTTGTATCATTATGCTTTTAATAAAGAATTGCAACAGCAATATAAAAAGGTAATCATTGATCATTGGCAAATTGAAAAACCCGAAAGAAATGCGCTTTGGAATTTAATCACGTTCGGGACAGCAGGCACTTTCGATAAAAAATCCACCTTATGGCATTTGCGTGAATATCCAATGGATCTTGTTCGCTGGAATGTAAAAAATTCTCAGCGTAAAGACATTGTTTTGCTTCCTCGCAATTTCAGAAACCAGCTAACAAAAGATTTACTGCCTCCGGGTGAAACACCGGTTCATCGCCACAATGCAAATGCTTTTGCGCTCGATGGCGGTGAGGGCGGATTATCAGAACTTGCAGGCGATGAATACCTTTTGCCTTATTGGATGGCACGCTATCTTAAAGTGATAGACTAGCTGTATTCACCGCAGTGAATTCAAATTTATCTTTATGAAATTCCAGGTTTTAATAATTCTCTCATTATTTTTTTTTCAAATCACTCCTGCGCAACAATCTGTTCATGATACATCTTTCTGGCAGGAATATCATGAAGCTTACCATGTGGGCAAATCTTCGGGGCAAAATGATGTAAGAAGTATTACCGTAGATAATGAGTCGACGGTTTGGATTGCTACCGAAGCAGGCATTTACAGGAAGAATAAAAATGATTCAGCTTGGATTTCTCCTTTTGCAGATGATGCAGATAATGGCCCTTCTTATGCGGTTGCTGCTGACAATCAGTCATCAGTTTGGCTGGGTAACTGGAAAGGTGTCTTCCTTTTTCAAAATAACTCTTTAAAGTATATACATGGTACCACAGGTCCAATCTCAGTTATTTGCCTATCCAACGAAGGAGCATATGCCTTAGGTCCAGACGGAATATGGTTATATGATGGAGTCAGTTTCATAAAAAAGGATTTTCCGGTTGCACGCTCTGTTCGAAGCGCAACGCCTGACAAAAAAAGCGGTTTATGGATCGCTACAGATGTTGGCTTATATCATTGCAATTCCAAAGAAACTAAGTATTTCCACGAAACAAATATTTTAATAAGCGCATATGCAAGAGGGTTAGACAGTGACACAAAAGGAAATCTTTGGGTGGGAGGTTTGGGTGGGGTAAGCATTTTGCAAAATGAAAAAAGAGAACGTTCGATTACACCCAAAGAAGGATGCCCTTCAATATTTGTGAATTCTGTAAGGAGGTCGCCTGAGGGAATAATGTGGGTAGGAACAAAAGTTGGAGTGGTACGCTATATGCCTGATGGTAGTCACTCCCTCCTGTTTAGCCGCCGCTGGCTGCTGGATGACCAAGTAAATGACATTGCTTTTGACAAAGAAGGTAACGCCTGGATTGCTACCTCAAAAGGAGTGAGTGCTATTAAGAAAAAGAAAATGACGCTTGCTCAAAAGCAGGATTATTTTTATGACGTATTAATGAAAAGACATATTCGTGATCCGTGGATTGCCGGACAATGCCACTTGAGCGTTCCTTGTGATGTAAACTCGTGGCAGCCCGAAGATGATGATAATGATGGCGAATACACAAGTAACTATTTGGCTATGGAAAGTTTTCGTTTTGCTGTCACAAAAAGCGAGGATGCCCGCGAAAAAGCTAGAAAGGCTTTTGGCTTTTTAAAATTGCTACAGGAGGTTACTAATACAAATGGCTTTTTTGCACGTACTATTGTTCCTGTTGATTGGAGAAGCAATGTACATGATGCTAACCGTAGATATTCTGAGAAGGAGGTTGCTGAAGAATTGATAAAGGATCCGCGGTATAAGCCAGTAGAGGTACGCTGGAGAAAATCAAAAGACGGAAAATGGTTGTGGAAAGGAGATACAAGCAGTGATGAAATGTGCGGCCATATGATGGGATATTATTTTTATTATGAGTTAGCTGCTGATGAAAAGGAAAAGGAAATTATTCGCCGGCATGTAGCGCTGATCGTTGATTATTTAATAGCAAATAATTTCAATTTTATTGATGTTGACGGCACAAAGACCCATTGGGGAGTTTGGTCGCCAAAGAACCTGAATCATGACCCGGAGTGGAAGCCTGATCAAAGCCAGAATTCGATGGAAATGCTGGCCTTCCTAAAGCTGGCCTACTATATGACGGGAGACAATAAATACCAGCAACATTATATGCAATTGATTAATAAGGAGCATTACCTGGAAAACATGAAAAATGTCATTAATCAAAATCCTGCATGGCTCATTTATTTTGATGTGACATTGCAGGCCTATCTATATCCTATTTTATTGAATTGTGAAAAAGATTCCGGGCTGTTATCATTTTACAAAACACATATAAACAAATGGATTCAAAAACGAACGGATGATAAAAATCCTTTAGTCAATTTTCTGTATTGTTACGCTACAAATAGTAAGATTGAATTGCCTTCTTCTATTGAATTCTTAAAAGACACCCCACTGGATTTGGTAAACTGGAATATCGATCATACAAAACGTGAAGATGTACACATAGTACATAAGCCTGTGCTTGACGAAATTCAGATTAACGAATTACCACCAGCCAGTATCAGGGCAGTTGTGCGCTGGGATGCAAACCCGTGGGCCGCGGTAAATGGCTATCCCGATACCGAAAGAGAACCTGTATTTTGGCTATTACCGTATTGGATGGGGAGGTATTTGAAAATGATTAAATGAGAAAATGGTTTCTTAAACGTTTAACCTAATACAATTATACTGGGCGGAGACTAAGGGATTCGAACCCTTGATACAGTTTCCCGTATACACACTTTCCAGGCGTGCTCCTTCAACCACTCGGACAAGTCTCCAAAAGGATGGTAAATCTACTAAATCATTCAAGAACTTTTTCCATTTGCATAGAACGGGAACCTTTTATTAGGATATGGGTATTTTTTGGGTGTATTCTTTGGAGCCATTCTTTCGCTTCCAGGGCCTTTTCGAAAGAAATATACTTATGTTTTATCTCTTGAAATCCTTTGCCAACAAGGACTACATCATCCCAATGGTATTTATTTATCAAAGAAATTATCGATGCGTGCTCTTTAGTGCTTTCTTCACCTAATTCCATCATACTTCCCAACATCAAGATTTTTTTATCTCCTTTCATTGCTGCAAAATTTTCTATTGCAGCCTTCATGCTGCCCGGGTTGGCATTATAAGTGTCTGATATTATTGTATTGCTATTAAGTTTTAGCAATTGAGAACGGCTGTTGGATGGAAAATAACTTTCAATTGCCTCTTTTATTTTCTGATCTTCTATGTTAAAATATCGGCCAATGCAAATGGCCGCAAGTACATTCGGCAAATTATAATCTCCGACAAGATTTGTTTTTATATTTAATTGCTCAACTCCGTCAATATTGAATTCCAGGAATGGGTCGCTGCTGATTATAGAACCCTTTAAATCTTTCCCTTGCTTTCCATAAAAAATAATTTTATTTATTCCTGCACTTAAGTTTACCACGGGTTGATCATCACTATTTACAAAGGCTGTTCCCTCGTGCTCACGCAGATAATCAAATAGTTCACCTTTGCCTTTTATTATATTTTCTACACTGCCAAATCCTTCTAAATGTGCTTTACCGCAATTTGTAATGAGTCCATGTGTAGGCATGGAATATTCACAATATTCTGCAATTTCCTGCAGGTGATTTGCACCCATTTCAATAATAGCCATTTCCACGTCCCCCCTTATTTTCAGGATGGTGAGTGGAACCCCAATATGATTATTTAAATTTCCTTCGGTAGTATAGCTTTTATACTTTGCAGCCATCACTTTGTTCAGCAATTCTTTAGTTGTTGTTTTTCCATTACTTCCTGTTATCGCTATAAATGGGATTTGTCTTCCTCCAACTGTATTATCCAGATGTATGCGATGATATTTTGCTAATTCCTGCAATGTCTTCAGAACATCAGCCGTTTCAATAAAACGCTTATCAGTAAATGATAGTTTTTCATCAACAATTGCATAGGCTGCGCCTTCATCAAGCGCTTTCCTGGCAAAATCATTTCCATTAAAGTTTGGTCCCCGCAATGCAAAATACAAGTCGTTTTTTTTTAGTTTCCTTGTATCTGTTTGTATGGATGGATATTGCTTATATAGTTTATAAATGTCTTCAATCTTCATATCAGCAAATGTAGGTTTTCGTAAGAATTCCTATAAAATAAAAGCCTCTTACTTTTATATAAGAGGCTTAAGCTATAAGAAAGATTTGATTTGATTAGTTTCTTTTCTTTTTGTTTTGTTTACGTTGTCCAAAAATATTGCCCTCCTTAAATCCATTTCCTTCCGGGCTGCCAAGTCTTGTCATTGCACACCTGAAACCAACAGTACTGCTTGCCTGGTCTTGTTCCATATAGCGTCTTGAACCGGGAGATAACCAATAAGGCATATCGTTCCAGCTACCACCTTTAAGTACACGGGATTTATCACTTATTAATGATGAAATTCCATATCCGTAAGTAACGGCAGAAATTGAATCACCATCAAGATAGTTGATCACATCGCCCTTTTGATAATTGCGGCGGTTGATGGCTTCAGCGTCGGTAACAACTTGTTTCTTCAAACGACCCAGTGTATCTCTTTCATATTCACCTTGGCCATTCTTGTAGAATTTAGTAAATTTATTACCACGATAAGGATTTACATCATCTTCATCAAGTGATGTAAGAGGACGATAAACATCACCTACCCACTCGCTTACATTTCCACTCATGTTGTAAAGTCCATATCCGTTAGGATAGAAAGAATTGATAGGACCTGGAATAGCAGCACGATCGTTTAGTCCGCCTGCAACTCCCATTACGTCACCATTACCTCTTTTAAAGTTAGCCAAAAACTGACCCTGCCAGCTGCCACGGCGGTTATCACGAAGCCCGTTTACATTTTTACTCCAGGAATACACCTGTTGGTTAGAAATTACTTCTTCGCCATGGTTTTTTTCTTTAGTTCGAGGTTTTGGGTTTTGCGCTATAATACCGTAGGCGGCGTATTCCCATTCTGCCTCTGTGGGCAGGCGGTAACCTGGTAACAAGATACCATCTTCAAATGTGATTACTTTTCTTGATCTGCCGCTTATATCTTTTAGTCCACCTTTTTTGGGTGCAGCCTTATTATTGATTTCATCGGGATTCATAAGATATGTATCCGTATTAAAAGTTTGCTCGCCTTGCCCGCCCTTCATTGCTGCCAAAGGAGCCTTTTTATTTAAATATCCTTTATCGATCAATATTTTTTCATTCACTCTGTCAGTTCTCCAGATACAGAAATCGTGAGCCTGTTCCCAGGATACACCCACAACCGGGTAATAATTATAAGCAGGATAACGGAAGTAATACTCAACATATGGCTCATTATAAGCAAGCTCGCTTCTCCAAACCAACGTATCGGGTAATGCCATACTCATTATCGTAGTGTCATTATCGAAGGTATTAGCGAGCCAATACAGGTATTCACGGTAATGTACATTTGCTACCTCAGTTTCATCAATGTAGAATGAATTCACACTCACACGTCTTGGAATATTATTCCAATCTCCCATCACATCCTCTTCTTTGGCTCCCATTGTAAAAGTTCCGCCCTGAACAAATACCAATCCGGGACCCGCTTTCTGTTCTTTAGCCTTTAAAACATGGTAGTTTCCATAATTTTTATCGTCATAATTCCAACCCGTCACAGATGACTTGTCTTTCTTCTTATGACAAGAAGTAAAAGTGAAGGACGCGGCCAGCAAAAGAAGGAATAACTTACCGGCAGAAATTGATTTTAGCATGTGCATTCGTTTTGAAGGTTATTTAACGAAAGGTTTTCAGTGTTATTGTGTTTATGGATACGATATTACAGCAACGAATATAAATACTTTATTTGATTTTGGTCGGTCATTTAAAAACCAAATTTGAGTAATGAAGATACTTTTGCAAACTATTCACAAATAAAAATCAATTATTTTTGTCTATTAATTTTTATTCAATTTTGCAAGAGTTTATTGAAATTTAATTTCTCGCAAATTTATTGGAAAGGGTTATCGAAACTTTGCAGCGTGGAAATTCTATTATGCAATATTCATTTCTGTTAAACGTTCATGTCAATTGAAAAGTGTTAAAAGAATTAGATCAAATATTTATTATTCTGAAATCGTACAAATTAGAATAGAAAAAGATTAAAATAGTTATTATAGACCAGTCAATTTGAAAATCCTGAAATGCAGTGCCCTCTTTTAGCTAGCATTTCTTATTTTAATTGCCCTTTTCAATAAAAAATATATTTTTGCAACTCCAAAAACTAATTTCTATATAGTTTAGCTCTACCTAACCAAGCAAAATTTACACATGAAACAAGCAACTTTGAAATTAACGGCATTAGCCATGCTAATGGGATGTGCATTTGTCGTTAACGCACAAAGCACAGTAAATCCAATAAATGTTGTCACTACCGCAGTTCCTTTTTTAAGAATTTCACCGGATGCACGTTCAGGGGGAATGGGCGATGTAGGTATCGCGACCTTGCCAGATGCGAATTCATCTTTCTGGAACCAGGCGAAAATTCCTTTTGCGGTCAGCAAATCTTCAATGGCAGTTACATATACCCCATGGTTGAAGGGACTTGATCTTAATGATGTTTATCTTGCTTCTTTAGCCGGGTATTATAAGTTGGATGACCTGCAGGCTATCTCAGCCTCCTTGCGTTATTTTAGCCTTGGCAATATTCAGTTTACCGATAACCTGGGAAATGATCTTCAAACCTACCGGCCAAGAGAATTTGCATTTGATGCGGGCTATTCGCGTAAGCTATCTGATAAGCTGGGTATTGGCATAGCATTGAGGTATATTAATTCAAATTTAGCCAGTGGGCAATCTGCAAGCGGATCAACTTATAAGACAGGGAATTCTGTTGCGGGTGATCTTTCAGTGTTTCATGATGGTACGGAAGGCAGTGCTGATGGCTCAGGTCTTAACTGGGGAGTAACTCTTTCTAACCTCGGAGCAAAAATATCCTACACTAACGATGCTTCAGAAAAAGATTTTATACCTGCCAATCTTGGTTTAGGCCTGGCTTATGTAAAAGCATTTGATGAAACAAGCAAAGTCACTTTCGGATTAGATATAAACAAGCTACTTGTTCCCACTCCACCAGCTCTTGGTGATTCAGCCGGCCTCGCAAACTATCATAGTAAAGGTGTTGTGAGCAGCTGGTTTAGTTCATTCGGAGATGCTCCCGGAGGCTTTAGCGAAGAAATAAAAGAGTTCCAGGTATCTGTAGGCGCAGAATATTCTTATAACGATCAATTCGCTTTCAGAGCCGGATATTTTTATGAAGCACCAACAAAAGGCGATCGTAAATATTTTACAGTAGGTGCAGGTTTAAATTACAATATGTTTGGGTTGAACTTTTCATATCTTATCCCTTCAGGAAATGGTATTAACAGGAACCCATTGTCAAATACTTTAAGATTTAGCCTTATTTTTAATCTTAACAAATATTCAGCACCGTCCACTACACAACAATAATTTCTGTTAAATATACTTTAATGCTTCACCTGTTAGGGAGGCATTTTTTATGTTTATAAAAGAATAAATAGTATTACCTATATTTAGTAAACTGCCATTTAATTTTACGGATTCAATTCAATATTAAAATAATTTATCAATGCCTTTCAGGATAGGCTTTGGAATCGATTTTCACCAACTGGTAACCGGTCGGGATCTATGGATAGGAGGTGTAAAACTTCCGCATGTGAAAGGTGCGCTTGGGCATAGCGATGCCGACGTACTGCTCCATTCCATTTGCGATGCTCTGCTTGGTGCTGCATGCCTGGGAGATATAGGTGTTCACTTTCCCGATACTTCAGATGATTTCAAAAACATAGATAGTAAAATATTATTACAAAAAACATTTTTACTTATCAACCAAGCAGGTTACAGAGTTGGAAATGTCGATTCAACCATTTGCATAGAAAAGCCTAAAATACAACCTTACATTCCTGCAATGAGAAAGGTAATTGCTGAATTAATTTCACTAAAAGAAAATGCGGTTTCAATAAAAGCTACCACATCTGAAAAAATGGGCTTCATTGGCCGGGAAGAAGGAGTTTCGGCTTATGCTACTGTTCTACTTGAGTCCATAGACTAAGAAGCTGTTTGAGTTAATTATTTTAAAATCCTTATGAACGAGATACTATCTGTCCTCATATTGGAAGAAACAGAAAAGTTGTAGTTATCATGAAATTTCTCCTCGAAAAATGTTCAACTGGTAAAAATATTAATTAACTCAAACGGCTTCTTAATCCCTTAACATGATCCATCTCACCAGATTCTTCAAGATCCTTCTTGTCGCAATCATTGCCATTCTTCCTTTTACAGCCGACGCCCAAACCGATAATGCTGACAACAAAGACTGGGTAATAAAATCAAACGAGTACACAAAGATCCTACTCGACATTGATAAAAAGTATTCGCCTGAGTTTGGCTCATCACAGGGCCTTGCTGTCTATGATACTTTAATAACCATTCCTACACTAAATAATCAAGCCGCACAACGCAAAGAAACTGAAGACACGGTTCTTCTTTTAAAGGATGCCAAATCAAAAGAGGCCAATCTATTTATAAAGCAAGACCTCGATATACTTATAAACCAGGCAGAGTTGGGCTTTCGCAATGAAGACTTCGGGTTAAATAAAAAAGTTTCATTCCTAAATGCTACAGGTGGTGTATTTCAAGGGCTGCAAATATTGCTTGACGATCAAACCGCTGAGGAGCGACGTAATGCGGCAGTTCAAGCAACACCTTCGGTGAGGCGCTCCCCATAACAGATCCCACCTTTGCCCTTCATCAAAAATAATAAAAATGAAAGGCAATGAAATTTCAGTAAAGCAACTTAATGCAGATGCAGCAGAGTGGCTGGCAAAACTGCACCAGACTATGCT
>JBKJRY010000276.1:0-7916 GCA_046593045.1 Chitinophagaceae bacterium
ATTGAAAACTTTCCATTATGATCATTTTCATTTCATCTTCTTTAAGCAGATGCTTCCAATCTTTAAATACCGAAGGTCAGAAATAAACTTTATCTTATGAGTGATGACTTTTACGTACCCCGGAATATTTAAAACGCCTGACATTTTTCTAAGTTAATATAAATTTAAGAAAAGTCGGGTGAGGACACCCGCCAAGAAGAGGTCAAAGCAGGAAAACTCCTTTTTAAACTTTTCGTTATCCATTGAAATGTGATTTCCTGACAGGTTTATTCAAGATCGATATTAATGCTTATCTTTTGCCTCCAGCAGGTATCGGTCAGCAACAACCCGATAGCTTCCAGGTGTCTGCCTGCACAACTTTAAACATTCACATATCAAAACGATGATCATGAACAGAAGATCTTTTTTGGGCAATGCCGCTGCCGGGCTAGCCACTTCCGGAATTCTTACTTCCATCCCCTCTGCCGTCTTTGCCATGTCGAAGAGAAAAGGCATTGATATGCCACTCGGCTTTCAGTCCTATGTATTTCGGGATGTGATAGGCCAGAAACCAGAGGAAACCATGAAACGGTTAGCCGGCTATGGTTACCAAAACGTGGAATGGTGCAGTCCAAAGGGATACCAGGGAGATTTTGCTCCACTAGCGAAATATTCGGGTAAAGAACTTAAAAAGATTACCAGCGATTCCGGACTGCAAACCACCAGTTGTCATTTCACCTGGAAAGAAATTACAGACGATGCCAGCCTGGCTGAACGTATTGAGTTCGCCAACGAGTTAGGTTTGAAAAACATGGTCTGTTCAGGGGGACTTATGAGCAAAACGGAAGATGAAGTAAAGAAAAAATGCGACCAGATGAACCATGTAGGTGTGATGGTGAAGAAAGGTGGCATGATTGCAGGATATCATAATCATAACGGCGAGTTTGACGAAAAATTCGATGGTCGACCGCAATATGATTTGATGATGGAGCACCTCGACCCTTCGCTGGTAAAGATGCAGTTCCAGGTCGCCGCGATTACCTCTGGATATAAAGCCCAGGATTATTTCCGCAAATTCCCCGGTCGTTTCATTTCGGCCCACCTCCAGGATTATAGTCCTGCAGATCATAAGAAAGAAGTAGTCATGGGTACAGGCATTGTTGACTGGAAAGATTTTTTCGAGGCTGCCGAAGTTGGTGGGCTTCAATATATTTTTGTAGAGATGGAATCTGACCCAACGGTTATGGAGGGATGCGCCAGCTATATAAAAAACATGTAGTCAAAAAACCATCAATTTAAAAATTTATTGTCGATAGCAGTGTCTATGCCTTCTTCCTGGCGGGTGTCCTCACCCGCCATTCTTCGGTTATAAATTTATTAGTAAGCATCTTAAATTCAGACCTCTGGAAATAGACTTCATTAAATGTTTGATGACTCTTTTGTTCGCATGAATATTTAAAAGGTGCATGAATATTATTTAAGATAACATCAATCAAGGCATTTCGGGTGAGGACACCCGCCAAGAAGTGGATATTTTGGAAGTTACTAAGGATAGCTTGGGAAATACCGGTGAATTATTAAATAAAGTATCTTACGCAAAAGTGAATACAAATGCAATACCTGATTTCTTGACCAGGGAACCAGGCAAAACAAATCAACAGTTTAAGATAACTGCTCAATCAACATGATGTAACGAACGTGAAAATATATTTTACTTATTTATTCATACTATGCTGGGTGTTGCCGGTAAAATCATTTGCCCAGCAGGAAGATATCACTGGCATGTGGTATGGGCAAATAACTATTATCGACACACAAACAGTCAAACTCCCTTACGAGATTGCAGTAAGCGAAGACAAAGGAAAATTGTTTGGATATTCAAGAATTGTTTTTCATGCTAATGGAAAAGATGAAGCCGGCGTGCAAAATATCAGCATCAGGCGCAAGGGTAACAAGATCATACTAGAAGATGAAGGTTTTATCGATTATAATTTTTCGATTAAGCCTCCCAGCCGGGTAAAGAAAACAATGAGTGTTGAACTTACAACCAGGGTTAACGAAATGATATTGGAAGGTTCATGGAGTACTAACAACACCCGCTTCTACCGGATGTACAAAGGTGTTGTTTTGTTGAAAAGAAAGATTGATTTCAAAAAACTGGATTTGTTTACAAGCCTGGATACATTAAACCTGCTTTCCAGGTTATCTTTTATGAACAGGCCGGAAACAGCAGCCGTTCCTGCCGTTGTCGCCCCGGTTGAAAAAAAGCCGGAACCGTTAGCGGTTGTCCCGGTACCGGCGCCAGATACTGTTTTGATAATCACTTCAATTGAAAAAGCAGCTCCCGGATTAATGGGAGTAACAAAAAAAACACAACCATCAACAGCTAAAACATCTCCCCTGTCAAAGCAAAAGCAATTGCAGATAGGTCCTTTGGCAAAGTCGAAGATGGAGGCAGTTGTGAAAGCTGCATCTGTACCTCCAAAACCAGAGGCGGTAACAGTAATTGCAGCTGCCCCAAAACCGGAGAAAAAAATGCAACCGCCACCGAAACCTGAACCGCTGGTAGTTATTGCAGCTGCGCCAAAACCGGAGAAAAAAAGCCCACCGCAGCCGAAACCTGAACCGGAGAAAAAACCCGAGGTAGTTGCTGTTCAGCCACAACCTAAACCTGCAGCTCAGCCTGTAGCGATAGTGGCACCATCTGTTGCAAAGGGTGCTGCTGAGTTAGAAAAACGTGTTACAAAATCTGATCAGTCACTTTATTTTGAATCCGACAGTTTGTTGCTTACGCTGTATGATAATGGTGAAGTGGATGGCGATACGGTGACGGTACTAATGAACGGCAATGTTATTTTTTCAAAAGTGGGGCTTACTACAAAAGCAAATAGCAAAACTATTTACATCTCATCTGATATGGATTCTGTAAAGCTGGTGATGTATGCCGAAACCCTTGGCTCCATACCACCTAACACGGGCCTTCTGATTGTGAATGATGGTGAAAAAAGATACGAAGTTCGCTTTAGTGCTGATTTAAAAACAAATGCCGGGATTGTATTCCGGAGAAAAAAGAATGAATAATATGGATGAAGCTATTTAAAGCAATGAAAATTGGTATTTTTCCCAGCAGGGTTTTCCCTCTCTCTCTGTCGGGTGTCCTCACCCGAAGTTTCAAGATTATAATTCATCCATGTAATGCATAAGAATATTAAATTCCCTCCATAGCGCAACTATGCGGCTTAGCTTTTGCCAGGCGTACTTGTTCTGTTGCGTACTAACTATAACATAAAAGAACTAATCCTTTCGTGACGCAGCAATCTCTTGCACTATCTTGAAATTTAAATTTCCTACTCATAAGTTAAAAGTGGTAAATCTCTTTATTACAACGCACAGGTATGGCTTACACACAATGTCAGGCTAGCAAATTTGCGCTAAAGAAACTTTCTATATACTAGGACCAAGGCGGGGGTATTTGCCCCTTATCCCTATTTCCCTAATGCCACGATTATTGATCTAAAACTCTCCAACCCTGCTTCCAAATTCTCCACAATATCCAATGCCAATACATCCGGGTCGGGGAGGTTATCTAAGTCGGCAAGTGATTTATCTTTTAGCCAGGTGATGTCAAGACTGGTTTTATCTCTTGCGATGATTTCATCATAAGTAAACTTTCTCTAGCGGCCTTCGGGCCCTGAGCTTGTCGGCTCTGAGCCTGTCGAAGGAGTCGAAGGAGCAGCAGCATAAGCTTCTTTGCGTTTGTGCCTGTTAGTTGGGTTGTAGCATTCAATAAAATCTTTCAGGTCTTCGAGCTTTAATGGGTTCTTTTTTAGAGTATGGTGAATGTTAGTGCGGTAATCATATATCCACACTTCTTTTGTCCACGGGTCTTTGCTGGATGGCTTGCCATCCCAGAACAACACATTTGCTTTTACACCATTGGCATAAAAGATTCCTGTGGGTAAGCGTAGAATCGTATGCAGGTCTGCGGTCTCTAATAATTTTTTTCTTACCGTTTCGCCTGCGCCACCTTCAAACAATACATTATCCGGAAGTACCACTGCGGCCATGCCTGTTGTTTTCAACATGCTCTTTATATGCTGCACAAAGTTGAGTTGCTTGTTGCTGGTGGTTACCCAAAAATCCTGTCGGTTGTAAGTGAGGTCTTCTTTTTCCTGCTCGCCTTCTTCGTTGGTAAAAGTCATGCTGCTTTTTTTACCAAAGGGCGGGTTGGCCATAACATAATCATAGCGGGTTTCTGATGCAGCAATAAGCGAATCGTTGGGAGAAATAATAGTATCGCTGTCAATATCGCCAATGTTGTGCAGGAACAAATTCATTAAGGCCAAACGCCTCGTGCCGGCAACAATTTCGTTGCCGGCGAATGTTTTGTATTTAAGAAATTCTTTTTTTTCTTTATCAAGATCAAGATGCTCTGTCATCCAATCATAAGCTGCCAGGAAGAAACCGCCCGTGCCACATGCAGGGTCTGCAATGGTTTTCATGGGTTCGGGGCGCAGGCATTCTACCATGGCTTTGATCAATGCCCTTGGTGTAAAATACTGGCCGGCGCCGCTCTTGGTATCTTCTGCATTTTTTTCCAGCAGGCCTTCATAAATATCTCCTTTGTCTTTTACACCCATCAGTACCCATTGCTCTGCATTGATCAGCGCAATCAGTTTATACAGTTTGGCGGGGTCTTGTATTTTGTTCTGACTCTTGGTAAATATCTGCCCGAGTATTCCTTTTTCTTTACCCAGCTCACGCAGCAGGTTATTATAATGCACCTCCAGTTCATCACCGCTTTTGTTGGTTAATGTTTCCCATGTATATGCCTTGGGAATTGGCATGCTACGATTATGTGGTGGTTTGCTGTATTCATCTGCCATTTTTAAAAACAGCAGATAGGTAAGCTGCTCCAGGTAATCGCCATAGCCTACGCCATCATCACGGAGGGTGTTGCAGAAAGCCCAAACTTTGGAAACGATTTGATTGCCCAACATGTGTTTTATAAGAATTTAAATTACTTTAAAAACTCCATCTTTCTTTTCGAAAGAATTCAAATAATGCTGTTTCATTCACTCCGAAATCTGCGCAAACATTAGGAATTTTATGCGCATTAGGTTTATACTTTTCGTTGTGTATTAAAATGCTATTATGTACTTTTGCCTGAGCAATTACAAATGGGTCGGCATAAGGTTTACCTAATAGAATTGCTTCTTCCTTTACTAAATCCGGATGTTTGGCTAAAATTTGCTGAACAAGAATTTGTTCTTCGATAGTGGGTTTTATAAAGATTTGCTTATTCAATTTTGCCCAGTCCGCAATCTTATCATCATAGTTTTCTATTTCTCTTAAAACCTCCGTTGAAGAGATTATATCACCACTTTTTATTAGTTGAGCAAAATTGGTCCACAAAGAAGAAAAAACATCTTGTGGATAATTTTTAAGATCTATAAATGGACCGCTATCAAAAACATATTTAGGATGATATAATTCCATTTAGTATAAGGCAATTTTCGTTTCGTACTCCTTTATTTTGTTGATCTTGATATTTAGAAAATCAGCAACCTGTGTTTCTGATAATTTTCCGGAATGAAAATTATTGATTACCTGGGCAACAAAATTTTTTCCTAAGTGACTAATGTTTGTGACATGATAAGTTGGACCTCCATCCTGCTTATTCTTTTTTTCTTCTTTATCGTCTTCAAATTTTTTCTTCCATCTATTTCTTGAATTAATATAAAACGTTTTAGTTGTTTTGCCTAAGTCAAGCAATTTTCTTAAAATAACTTCTTTGGAAACTTTATAAACATTTGCAATAGACTGAAGCGAATCGTCACTCCATTCGTTCCCCTTATTTTCAAGAACTGTTGTATCACTAAGTAACTCATCAGTAGGAAGCAAAACTTCGGAAGCGAATTGATTACAGAATATTTCTATTTTGTTTGGATGCTGCTTTAATTGTTCTGTATAGAAGTCTCTAAACACACCGCCTGTATTAAAAAGAATATGGCACAACTCATGAAATAATGTGAAGAGTTTTCCATTAAAGGTGTCGCCACTATTTAAAACAATCACAGGAAATTTTTTATCCATCAACGAGAAACCTCTTGCTTCTGACAACGGATATTGAAAAACGAAAACTCCGTTTAATTCGATAATGTTTCTATAATACTTAAAAGCTACTTCTGAATTTTTAAATCCTTGCTGCAGCATTTTACTAATACCTAAATAGTTCCTTATACTTTGTGCAGATTTAGTTGGATTATTGGTGAGTTTAAATTGAAATTCTAAATGAATAGGTTTTGTTACCGGATTTTTGTCATCATTTATTTGTCTTAAAACTATTTGATTATGTTTTGCCCTTCTTATTACTAATCTCAATTCAGGAGAAAGATTTTGAATTTCCTGCTCCGGCAATGTTCTAAAATCTTGTTTAGGCGTTGTTTCTTTTGGTGGTTGGGGCAAAAAGAAAACTGCTAAAGGTCTTTTGTAAATGTTGTATGCGAGCTTTTCAAGTTGAGCAAGCGTCGGTGAGGATTTTCCATTCTCCCATTGTTGTACTATATCTCTTTCTTTATCAAGTTTTGTGGCTACTTCTGCAATAGATAATCCAAGACTTTCCCTCGCCCATATTAAAATGGAAGGCTGAATTTTAATTATTTGATTATTTGCAGACATAATAAACTATGCAACGAAAATACTAACAGTTTGTATTAACAACTTTATATTTATTTACATAGCCTCCCTTCAAACGCTTTCTTTAAAATACTTTGTCTTATGTTTCAGCCTGTTGCAGGCTTTGGGTTATGCCTTTTTCCATTCTAGTCCACTCTTCGCCTTCATCTTTAATTTCCTCATCTTCTTCATCCACGTTATTTATATAAGCATAAATATTATCATTCCTGTATGATCCGGCTTTTTCAAGAATACTTTCCCTTACTGCACAATTCCATCTTCTATAAAAATCTGGTCTTCATCATTACTGTTACCTGTATTATTTAAACCGCCAATATAGTTTATTAGTGTTTTTACTGTTTCTGGCTGTTCATCCATTTCAGCTCTTGCAAAATTTTCAATTGTATTCTCATATGCGCCCAAATGAACCGATTCCTCTATTTGTCTTTGCACACAAATTTCTTCCCATACATTTTTTAATCCTGAATAATCGCCAGATAATAAAGTCTTTATCGTTAAGTTCTATTAATTCCTCAATTATTTTTTCAGCAATTGGATTTACGTGAAAACTATTTAATTCTAAAAAGGAGTTGAAAGTCATTAATTGCCATAATTCATCAATTTTAAGTTTAAATTAATTTCCCCTCAAAGGCCTTCTTCAAAATACTTTGCCTTAATGCCTCAGCTTGTTGCAGGCTTTGGGTTATACTTTCTTCCATTTTATCTGCTACGCTAAGGCGGCTCTCGATGGCCTGTACAATGTTGCTTTGCTCTTCGATTGGTGGAATGGGAATTGAAAATTCTCTCATTGCCCTTAAAGAAACATTTGGAATTGTACTACCCGTTGCTGTATTGGTTGCATAATTCAAAAATCTCTGACTTATCAGAATGTATCTTATATAAGTTTTGTCAGCCTCAGCAGTTAAGTTAAAATAGCAGGCACTTTTACCTAAAATAACTTTTTCCCCATTATAAAAAGCAATGTTACCAAGGGTGCCATTTATTGATACAAGGATTGTTGAGTTAGTAAGTTTTTTTTTATGCTTTTGGTATTGGTCTATATCTACTCGCTTTGTCGAATCTTTGAATATTATCTTCCCATCTGATAAATTATTTCCATTGATAAAATAATAATCCCCGTCAACAGTATATTTAGGAGTTCCATTTAACCCATCTCCAAGCAAAGAAGTAATTTCTTGTATTTGTTTCCACTTCCAACCCTTCGGCAATTCACCTTTGTCTGAATCAGGATTTTCACG
>JBKJRY010000308.1:0-3498 GCA_046593045.1 Chitinophagaceae bacterium
AGTGAATTGCTTTTTCTATTCTTAGTTTGCGAATATATTCTCCAAACGATAAGTCTTCGAAGTACCTGGAAAATTCTCTTGACAAATATGATGGATGTACGTTCAGTTCTTTAGAAATTTCTTTTAAACTTAACGTAAGGTTGGTATCAATCTGATCCTGGATAATCTCTTTCATTTCTTTTGCCCATGCAGGTATTTTTTTACCCTTTTGTTTTTTTATGTATTTATTAAAAACATCGAGCAGCAAATGTTCAAAGGGCTGTTGAGTATGCTTTACATTTTGCAAATATTTTGCCCAGCTATAAAGCGCATCGTAAATAAGCATTCCGCTTTGTAATAATTCATAATCATTTTTAAAATTATAGGCAAGCCCGGCAGAAATGGCCCACAAACCCGGTGATTCTTTTGCAAGTTCATGTCTGTCTGTATCAGCGCCCCTTACAATTGATGCGATTGTATGGAGTGCCTTATCATTTATTTTATATTTTTTCAAAAAATAATCAAAGGTGCATTCGTCATTGTAATGTGTGAACTCCACGCCGGGGAAATCAAAAGGAATGGCGTTTAATTTTTTTGCATCCTCAATTACATTATCAAAAGGAGCATAAATAATTTCAGCATCCTTATCTATGAATCTCTTTATAAGCCAGGGACAGGCCATGCGATCAATTTTAGGATGCTCACGGGTTATCCATTTCATGGGGGTCACATTTTTATAAAGCAAAGGTTATCTTTTTCTGATAATCACTTGATGGAGCTTTCAACTATTTGTATTTGACGGGAAATAAAACGATTTATGTGAATTGTATTACTGCAATGTTTTAATTGTTAAAAGGTGTAATCACATAAAAAAACAAGGTTTTCACCCTTTGATCTCTCCTAAATGAAATCTAATTTTAGGCTTTCGAAGCAGTTTTAGAAAAAAATTTCTAATCTCTACTATTTTAAAAAGGGTACGTTGTAAGAATGAAATTAGGATTGCGATAATCAACTACTCTGCTACTGTGAATTACATCTTCAAATGACGAACACCTATTTAGACTCTTGCTCTGTAGGTACAAATTGAAACAGGCTTTCAAAGTATCATCACAAGGCATTTCGCTAAAATGATTTAAATGATTACCCCTTTAGATCATTTAGAAACATTTACCTACCCGCATTACCCAAAAAAGCACCAAGGAGTAAGCTGAAAATCCTTAACAAGAGTAAGCAATGACCCTCAAAAAAAATATTATGGCAACAAAAACAAAACAAAAAAGCAGCGCTTCAAAAATGGACATGGATATGAATTCGATGCAGGGCTTGAGCGGATTGAATATCCTTATGCGCAATCTTGCTACTGTTCCTTCAATCATGACCTTTCCTGAAATGCTGATTGAGCAGGCAAAAGCAAGCAGGTTCAAACTACCACCGTGGCTATTTCAAAAAGTTTGCTGTAGAAAAAGTCAGGCGGCTATGAGTAACATCGAAAGACAACGATACCTATGCGCATTCAATATGATCAATACAGATGGCACGCTGGGACAACTTGTTACCCTGCATCAGGGCATGTTTATGCAGCACAGTAATCTGTACTTGCTGCCATGGCACCGCATATTTGTTCTGCTGTTTGAGAAAGCACTGCACCGGTATCATCCTGATGTATGTGTGCCGTACTGGGACTGGACGGATGCTGACCAACAGGATTTTCCATCCTGGCTTAGTGGCGTGTTGCCTGTCGTTAATACTGCGGGAGGCCCAATTACAGTTACAAGAAGCCCGGGCTTACCTGCTGATTTAGCTTCGACTGCAGCATCAGTTCCGGCGGCGATGGCTCAAACCAATTATAACAGTATGTCGTCTGGAATCAATTTCGTGCATGGCGTTATTCATGGATGGGTAGGCGGCACTATGAGCAGTGCTCACACTTCCCCTGCCGATCCAGTATTCTGGATGCATCATGCAAACCTTGATCGACTGTGGTGGGTATGGTATAACAGTGCAGCAGGTAATCATCAAAACCCGGTTATTGGAGGAGCTCTTGCGCCGTGGGCTTATACGGAACCCGACACCCGCAATATTATCTCGCTTGGGTATGAATATGAATAGTGAGATATGTTCTAAAGTTCATTCGAGGTCTTTTTATAAACATTGGTTAAGTTTTGGTAGCAAGGGCTTTGTTAGTTAGCTATACCTGACGCTAACTAACAAAGCCCAAATTGACTAGTTTTTCATTATAAAAAAATTCTTAGCAAAGGGCTAAGCGCCTCTCATGCCGTCGATATTTCTAATGTCCGTCTGAAGCATTAGATATAAACTTATACAAATGAAAAACTGGTGTGGTTGATGGTTATTAAAATAGTAGAAAATTATTTTTTTTATTCTTCTAATATCTCACACACAAAACCGTTTTCTCTTACAATCTTCATCACCTTTTAAGAAATAAAATTTTTTCCTTCGATCCTCAATATGTTATCACAATCTTCCAGGTCAAAATTTATTTTATTACCCGGAAAATGTTGAAGGAGTAAATCGACGAAATCTTCTGCTTCTCCAGCCCTGGTCTTCTGTCAAATGCCAATGAAACCTGTTCATCTTGTGCAGTGCCAGGAAATCAATATATTTCTTCACAAAATCAACATCAAAAAAATGGCGGCCAACATCCAGCATCATTCCCCTGTATGCAAAGCGTGGAGCGTCGTCAATACTCACTTGATCAATAGCCAGGGATTGCGACGGCTCTGTGGGCAATAATTGTATCAGCGTTTGAACACCATAAAAAATGCCCTGTGGATCTGCGCCATTGAAGGCAACCCAGTTGCCGATCACATTAAGTTTATAGGCACCCTCGATACGGTTTTTCTTTTTATCGTTGGTCAAAACGATTACATTATTTCCCGAAGTTTCTTTGCCATCAGTGGTTAATATGAAGCCATAAAACTTCTGGAGATAATCGTTTAGGAAGGCGACGGAAAGCTTTGCATCTTTTTCAGAAAATACAATTCTGGTGGCAGGGCTTATTGTAAATGTTCCTGCACCGACTTTCATTGACACAGGTTTTGGAATAATGTTAACCTGTGAAAACAACAAAGGACTTAACATCATCGCGATTGCAACCGAGAGTATTTTTTTCATAAAATTTAATTCTAAAAAGTTTAATGTTGAATAGCAAATGCTACCAGTTTAAGTAAAAGCAACCCTACAAAGATAACCCTGCCTTCTTACTGTATTGGCTCTGTTGGAAAATCTCTTAAATATTTGTTTTATTGCTCATCCAAAGGTCTTCATATTTTCGCCGGAAACTGTTATCGTTTTAGGTTAAATTAGCTGCGTTGAATTGCGGATTCATTCATATCATAGCGGAGAATCTGTCGCCGGAGTTTTTATTAATAGAATTATTTCCTTTTAAGAAGCTGTTTGAGTTAATTATTTTAAAATCCTTATGAACGAGATACTAGCTGTCCTCATATTGGAAGAAACAGAAAAGTTGTAGTTATCATGAAATTTCTCCTCGAAAAA
>JBKJRY010000366.1:0-15595 GCA_046593045.1 Chitinophagaceae bacterium
CTTTCACTGAGGGCACATCCTGTCTGTTGATATTGTAACCGGGAGACCATAAAAATTTGTTACCCGTTACTGAAGTTGCATTTAATTGCAATGTATCAATAGAACATATCAAAGTATCATTTGTCAATATTATAGCGGGAAGCAATCTTGGGATAACCAACACAGTATCCTCTCTTCGTTTGATACAACCCGCTGTGCCCACGGAAACCGAATACAATGTTGGGGACTGTGGATTCGCGATAGGATTAGTAATACCGGGATTACTCAATCCTGCGGCAGGTTTCCAAATATAATCATTACCACCTGATGCATTCAGCATGACTCCGGATGAACCTGTGCAAAAAGAAGTATCGGGACCAGCATTCGGGATGGCAAGTTGTTTTACATTAACAGTACTTGTTGCAGTTGCTGTACAATTTTTGCCCCAACGGGAGTTCAACGTATATGTAGTTGTATTTACAGGAAACGCTTTAGTAACTAATGAGGATGTTGAAGATAACGAGGAAGCAGGTGACCATGTAAATATCGCCGGGCTATGATTAGTAACAGCGGTTAATGAAATAGTGTCTTCTTCACAAATATTTGTACCAGAAGGAGTAATCGAAGTTGTAAGGTCAAATAAAGGATTCAAACGGATTGTATCAGTTGCTGTACACCCGCCCGCATCTAACGTAACTGCATATTTTGTGGCAATTGATGAAAATACAAGTGGGTCAGCAGTGTTGCCATTGAGTAAATTGGTGGCAGGGGACCAGCTATAAGTACCATTCACACTGGAATAAGCATGCAATTGTACGGTATCTTTTCCGCAATAGGTGGTATCATGAAAAGTATTTGTAACCACCGGGTTCGAAATTATATTAACCGGCACACTCACCGAATCCTTGCAGCCCTTGCTATTGCTTACTATAAGTCGTACTATAGCGTTTCCCGGACTAGGGAAGGCATGAACAGGGTTCCTCGCATCCGACGTATCTGCGAGGGTTGCCGAATCGCCAAAATCCCAGCTCCAGTTACTTACATTACCATAGGTAGTTGCTGTTGTATCTATGAATTTTACTGGTGCGTTTACACATTGTCCTGTCCATGTAAAACCCGGATAGAAGCCTGGGTAAACCTTTATTGTTTGCGACATGGAATCTCCGCATGGTTTGTTCCTGTTGATTACAAGCTTATAAACATAGACCCCCGTATCAGGATAGGTGAATGACGGGTTAGGTAAATTAGAAGTATCATTTGAAAGAGACGGCACTCCAAAATCCCAATAATAAGTTTGATTCAGCGGCGATTGATTATCATTGGAAAAATTTACCGTAAACCCCTCACAACTTACGGGTTTGGGTAATAGTTGTGCACTTGCAAAATCACAGTCTCCAATTTTCACAATGAAGTCTTTATAATGCTCTCCGACCAATACCCCATTTCTGTATGATTTTACGCACACGGCTACTACATATTTGCCCGCTTCAGGTGCTTTACCTGAGATAATGCCTGTTTTTGGATCAATAGTAACAGATGGGCCCAGCGGTATTGACTTGGTATATCCATTAAAATAAATAACTGAATTGTATGGAGGAGGTTCCGGATTGATAGGTCCGGCACCTGTAGCCAAACCTCCATCATATGCGTTACAAAAAGAATACACCAGTGAATCAGTATCTGCATCTTTGGCACTGAAGTCAAGTGTAAAATTCCTGTTCCTGCATATCAGGCCTACGTTGGTCGAAAAATCCGGGCTGCTATCTGTAACCGGTGGTATATAACATGTATAAGTCGAACCTGTGCCTACCGATAAACTGTTATCTGCATTTTCCAAAGGCATAACACGACAACAGGTTTGGAAAGTGGCGGTATACCCGTTCGGACTATCCGGCAGATCAATATTAAGTTCATAAATACCGACGTGGTAACTAATGGGATCGGCGTTAACTACGCATGGGGGAAAAGGGTTTACAGGTACCGCATCTTCCCTTGTCTTATTTACCAGGTATCCCTGTCCGGCTGACGGGTATTGTTGGTTACCATTAAATATTCCAATAGATACACTGAGCGGCATTGTTGCTCCTCCTCCTAATTCATCCCGAAAAAGCTTAAGTGTTATTTTATAATGTTTGGTATTTGGATTTACGCCGGGGCCAAGGTATTCATAGGTCATTTCGCCACCCACAATATGAGAAGCAAGCAGCTGGCTTGTACAAGCTATAAAAAAGAGGAGGAATAAAAGCTTTTTCATCAGGGCCGCTAAAATTTTCATTACAATGCCACTAAATTAGGTAAAAACGTAATGATGAGTATTTTATTGGTGAGCGATTTGTTATGAAAAATGAATACCAATATGGCTAGGGTAATAAAAAATTTCCTGTATTCACCAGGGAAAATGAAAAGGTAAAAAGTGTGGTGCTCAGAAATATTAACTATTACGCTGTATAAAGCGAGTTTTGAATCAGATATATTTCCCGGTAAAACTTTCCGCTACTTTTGAAAGCCCCGATGGGATTCCGGCATAAACAAGGTTTCCTCCTTTATCACCTGCTTCCGGGCCGAGATCAATCACCCAATCCGCGGATTTTATAACATCGGTATTGTGCTCGATAACAATTATTGAATGCCCCTGTTCGATAAGCGCATTAAAGGAGGCTAATAATTTTTTTATATCGTGAAAATGGAGGCCTGTTGTAGGTTCGTCAAAGATGAACAGCAGGTGCCCCTGTCCTTTTCCTTTGCCAAGAAAGGAAGCAAGCTTTACCCGCTGCGCTTCTCCACCGCTCAATGTATCAGATGATTGCCCAAGTTTAATATATCCTAAGCCAACATCACTTAACGGTTGGATTTTTTTTGCAACATCCGCTCCCTGTAATTCCGCTTTTTTTCCTTTTGCAATATCTTTTCCAAAAAAATCAATCGCATCATCCACGCTCATTTCCAGTAAATCAAAAATATTTTTTTCGTTGAAAGTAACCTCCAGTACTTCCTGCTTAAATCTTTTACCTCCACATACATCACAAATTAAATGTACATCAGCAAGAAATTGCATTTCAACTACTTGCTCACCTTCTCCTTTGCATGCATCACATCTTCCACCATCTACATTAAAGGAAAAATGCTTTGGCTGATAACCCCGCATTTTACTTAGTGGCTGCTTGCTGAATAAGTCTCTTATTTCATCGTATACTTTTATGTAAGTAACAGGATTGCTGCGCGAAGATTTCCCAATCGGGTTCTGATCAATCATTTCTACCTGGGATATGTAATCCATATCACCCGTGAGGCCTTTATTCAATCCTACTTTCTCAGCAAATTCACCCTTAATTTTTTTTAAGGCCGGGGATAATATTTGTTTTACAAGCGTTGTTTTCCCACTGCCACTTACACCAGTCACAACACACAAAACATTCAGCGGAAATATAACATCAATATTCTGCAAATTATTTTGTCTTGCTCCCTGCACAGTTATGGATCGATTCCATTTCCGGACGTGCTTAGGAGGCTCAATAATAAGTTGGCCTTTCAAATATTTACCTGTAAGGCTTTCAGGGTTATTTATTATTTCATCGTAGTCACCTTCGGCTACCACTTCTCCACCAAGGTGGCTGGCGAGCGGCCCCATATCAATTATGTGGTCCGCATGGCGCATCATGCTTTCATCGTGTTCCACTACCACCACTGTATTGCCCATATCCCGAAGGTTTTTTAATACCTCAATAAGCCTTTCCGTATCCCGGGCGTGCAAACCAATGGATGGTTCATCTAAAATATAAAGTGAATTTGTGAGATTGCTTCCCAGGCTGCGGGTAAGTTGTATGCGCTGGCTTTCACCACCGCTAAGTGAATTGGCGAGCCTGTTCAGCGTGAGATATCCAAGCCCTACATCAAGAAGTGTATGAAGACGATTATTGATTTCAATTAAAATGCGTTTGGCAATAGTTTGATCATAATCCGATAGTTGTATTTCTTCAAACCATTTCGTAAGATCTTTAACCGGCATTCCGCAAAGTTCTCCTATATTATTATGGTTAACTTTTACATATAATGCTTCCTTCCTGAGCCGGTAGCCATTGCATTCTGGACAAAGTGTGCGGCCCCTGTAGCGGCTTAATAACACGCGATATTGTACTTTGTATAAATTTTGCTCCACTTCTTTAAAAAACTCATCAAGGCCTGAAAAATATTCATTACCGGTCCACAGGAGATTGTATTGTGCAGCGGTAAGATCAATTATTGGCTTGTGTACAGGAAATTCAAATCGCTTTGCGACTCTTATAAGGTTTTCTTTCCATTGGCCTAGCTTTTCTCCCCGCCATGCAGCGATGCCATTTTCATAAACACTTAACCTTTTATCAGGCATTACCAGGTCGGGATCAATACCAAGTACCAATGAAAAGCCGCCACAAACAGGGCAGGCTCCATATGGATTATTAAAAGAAAATAAATTCGGAACAGGCTCTTCGAATTTTATTCCGTCAAGTTCAAACTTATTTGAAAAATGTAAAGTTTCAGATCCGTTGATTTCAAGGATTACTTCTCCTTCCCCTTCATAAAATGCTGTTGTAACGGAGTCGGATATACGATGATCATCATCCTTGTCAAAATCCTTTGCGACTAGCCTGTCAACGAGTACATAAGGAGTTTTGTGGGTAAAAATTGAAGGAAGATCCTTTCTATCCTGTATATCTTCTATTCGCACAATTTGTTTATCCATGTAAATCCTGGAAAATCCTTTTTGCATCAGGATATTTAATTCCTCAGCTACATTCCTGTTATGATGTTGCCTGAACGAAACTAATAATAAAATCTTATCACCTTTTTTTCTTTTTTTTATCGCCGCCACCACATCGTTTACATCATCTTTTTTTACTTCCCTGCCGGATATCGGCGAAATTGTTTTCCCTACCCGTGCAAATAATAACCGCAGGTAATCGTATATCTCAGTCATGCTACCCACTGTGGAACGCGGTGTCCGGGATATTACTTTTTGCTCAATGGCAATAGCAGGACACAGGCCTTTTATATAGTCTACATCGGGCTTGTTCATACGTGCCATAAACTGCCTCGCATAAGCGCTCAGGCTTTCTGCATACCGGCGCTGTCCTTCAGCGAATAATGTATCGATGGTTAATGATGATTTGCCAGAGCCCGAAACTCCTGTCACTACTATAAACTTGTGGCGCGGTATTTGTACAGTTACATTCTTAAGATTATGTACCCTAGCCCCTTTAATAAGAATGTCATTATTCTTTTTGGTGGTACTTTTTCCGGATGAACTCACGGATGTTCTTTTAGTAGTTTTCATTTGTGGATAACAAAGGTAATAGATCGTAGTTTTACTTACGCAATTCGTGATAGATAGTAGTTCTACGAATAAACTCCGAGTGGTATTCCTCAATTTTTAGATTTCCCCAAAAAACACTCTTCAAACATTTGGAAGTCTTGTTTTATGTTCTACTTTCGGTCTTCCAATTATCCAGAAAGAATGAAGAACTTCTACTGCACTTTGCAAAAGTTTCCCTAACATTTATTTCTTTTTAATTGGATGTACTTGCACAATATCCTAAACCAAAAAAAACGTAAAGGTTATGAAAAACTTGAACTCCCTTTCTGATCAAAAATTAATCCATCTCTATCTTGATGGTAACTCCGAAGCTCTTTCGTCTTTAGTCGATCGCTACAAAGACAAAATTTACACTTCAATCTACTTATTGGTAAAAGACAAATATCTTGCCGAAGATATTTTCCAGGACGCTTTTATTAAAGTAATTGACACAATCAACGGAGGCCGTTACACTGATGAAGGAAAATTTTTACCATGGGTTATGAGAATTGCACACAATTTATGTGTTGATCATTTTAGAAAAATTAAGCGTAGCCCATCTATCAAGACAAGCGATGACCGCGACATTTTTGAAGTGATTAACTTCGCTGAGGCTGGTGCCGAAGAGAAAATGATTCAATCTCAAAGCCATGACAGGGTTAGAAAATTACTTGATTTTTTACCTGAAGATCAAAGAGAAGTAATTGTAATGCGTCATTACGCTGATCTAAGTTTTAAAGAAATTGCCAAACTTACTGACTGTAGCATTAATACTGCCTTGGGACGTATGCGCTATGGTCTTATTAACCTTAGAAAAATGGTTACTGAAAAGCAAATTGCTTTATAGAAATTATTTACAAATTTGTAAAAAATCCTCTTCAAGTTTTTGAAGAGGATTTTTTTGTACCATCTACATAGCAGTTATTAATTTATTCTAATTTCTTTTTCACAAGGGCGATCAGGCTGTCCAGGTTATGGACACTGTTAATTTCAGCGGCATTAACAAGCAATGTAGTATGAGTGCTATCGCTCAAAAAAATGGCAGGTAAAGGGACATCAACCGGTATATATTTTTTTCTAACTTCGTCTTTGCGCAGATAAATTTTATTATACGGTAAGGAATCCAGGAAAAGCTTCCAATCTTTTTTTATCCCAAAAAAACCATAGGACAATTTACTCAAATTACAGGAATATGAACCGGGCAGAAAAAATCTATGCAGGAAATCAATTGTACCCGGAGCAGCGCCGCCCCAGGAGTTAAATGCCATTATTATTTTTTTAGCATGGAAATTAGCAGCAACTTTTCCAGATTCAATAATTTCCTCTTTCTTCCCATCCGGTCTTAGGTAACGGATACCATCTGACATTGCAATAAACAACATGAGATAAAGTAAAAACAGTGGAAAATTTTTTTTTCGTTTGGTCAAATTGCCTGGTTTCGTATAAATAAATATAAGCAATACTGAATGAATATGAAGCGTGGTGAATGGATACCATCATTTAGAATGATGTATATTAAAATTGGCCGGGGGTTGTTTAAAATTTTTAAACAATCTTAATAAGGCGTAATTCTTTTTATAGTGATTAAATTTAATTGCCCGTATTAGGATTCACTCTACATTTGCAGATATTTTACTGGGCATACACAAGTAATAGAAACAAAAGCATAATAAACACACTTAAATTTGGGGCGTGATTAAAAAAAACATTAACTCTGCTACTCCTGCAGGTTTACTTATTGCTTTAGGAATAATTTACGGAGACATAGGAACCTCACCGCTGTACGTTTTCAATGCAATCATATATAATAAGGTAATCACCGAAACTTTAATTATCGGAAGCCTTTCATGCATAATCTGGACGATTACCATGCAGACTACGGTAAAGTACGTATTAATGATTTTGCGTGCAGATAACAGGGGTGAAGGAGGTATTTTTGCCTTATATGCACTGGTACGGAGACGGTCCAAATGGCTGGTTTATCCGGCAATGATTGGCGGAGCTGCGTTGCTTGCTGATGGTATTATTACCCCGCCCATATCTATAACTTCTGCTATTGAGGGTCTGCGTACATTACCAGCATTACATAACATCCAAACGAGTACGATAATGATAATAGTACTAATCATTATTGCGCTCTTTTTCTTTTTACAACAATTCGGCACAGCTTCTATTGGCAAAATGTTTGGGCCTATAATGTTGATCTGGTTCACCATGCTGGCAATACTTGGAGCCGCCCACGTTTTGGATGATCTAAGTATTTTTAAAGCATTCAATCCCTATTACGCGATAGATTTCTTATCAAACTATCCATCGGGCTTTTGGCTATTAGGCGCTGTATTCTTGTGTACAACAGGAGCGGAAGCGTTATATAGCGACCTGGGCCATTGCGGCCGCGGAAACATACGGATCTCCTGGATATTTGTAAAAACCTGCCTCTTATTAAATTATATAGGGCAAGGAGCTTATTTGCTGGCGCATAGAACAGGCGTGAAAATAACTGACCAGATAAAAGCTGAAGAGCATATCAACGCCTTTTATGACTTAATGCCGCAGTGGTTTGTAATTATAGGAGTGGCGATTGCAACCATCGCTGCTATCATCGCAAGCCAAGCCATGATTTCAGGATCCTTTACGCTTATCAGTGAAGCTATGCGTTTAAATCTTTGGCCAAAACTAAAAATAAAATACCCCTCGGAGGAAAGAGGTCAATTATTTATACCGGCCATAAACACAATGATTTTTTGCGGCTGCGTAGGAGTAGTATTGTATTTTCAAACTTCCTCCCGAATGGAAGCTGCTTATGGCCTGTCCATAATAATTACTATGATTGCCACAACTGTATTATTCGCCAATTACCTTGTAATACACAGGGTAAAGCCAATATTAATTTATGTTTTCCTGATTGTTTACGGTACCATAGAGATTACTTTTCTCGCTGCGTTATTCTTAAAATTTACACATGGCGGTTATTTTACTACTTTACTGGGAACGTTCATGTTTTCTATAATGTATATATGGTACAGGGCAAGGAAGATCAAGAACCGCTATGTTGAATTTGTACGACTTGAACAATATCTCCCGATGCTACAGGAGTTAAGCAATGATGCCACCATTCCAAAATATTCAACTCACCTTGTTTATTTAACGAGCGCCAATAATCCCAAAGAGATAGAGCATAAAATTATTTATTCTATATTAAACAGGAAACCCAAACGTGCCGACATCTACTGGTTTGTCCATGTGGATACGCTGGATGACCCTTTTACTTCAGAATATTCCGTAGATGTAATTATTCCCAATGAAGTTATTCGTATCGAGTTTCGTTTAGGTTTTAGAATGGAACCACATATTAATCTTATGTTCCGGCATGTGGTAGAAGAGATGGTTGCCAAAAGGGAAGTAAATATTACCAGCCGTTATGAGAGCCTGCAGCGCAATAATGTCGTAGGAGATTTCCAGTTTATAGTGATGGAAAAATTTCTGTCGCGTGATAATGAATTACCATTTTTTGAGAAGCTGCTTATGAATCTACATTTGGGGATCAAGGAAGCAAGTCTCAGTGAAGAAAGAGGTTTCGGACTTGAACAAAGTAATGTTACCGTTGAAAAGTTCCCGTTGATTGTTGCCCCTGTGAGTCCGTTGAAATTGACCCGTATTTTTCCAGATGAAGAATGAAAAATTGACAATGGATAATTGACAAAGAAATGAAAAATGAAGAATGTCCTCCACTATTATTTATATTATTGCCGGTTATGCATTACTTGTTATTATCGTTTATCTAATACAGGAAAAATTCATTTTTAAACCTGAAAAACTTATACAGGATTTTCTGTACAAATATGATGTTCCCTTTAGAGAATTATTTTTTGATGTTGAGCCGGGAGTAAGAATAAATGGATTGCATTTTCATGTAAATGATCCAAAAGGTCTTATTCTATATTTTCATGGAAATACCCGCAGCATTAAAGGATGGGCACGGTACGCCAAAGATTTTTACAGGTACAGATATGATGTTGTGTTAGTAGACTTTCGGGGGTTTGGAAAAAGCACAGGCATCCGTGGTGAACAGGTAATGTATAAAGACATGCAGTTTGTTTATGATGATCTTAAAGCCCGCTATAATGAGAATCACATTATTGTTTATGGAAGAAGCCTTGGAAGCGGATTTGCTGCTAAGCTGGCCAGCGACAACTCTCCGAGGTACTTAATTCTGGATGCTCCTTATTACAGTTTCAGAAAAGCGGTACAGCGTTTTATTCCTATATTACCCATGAAATATGTGTTACGATTTCATATACTTACTCACTGGTACATAAAGAAAGTAACATGTCATACTTATATCTTACACGGTAGTAAAGACAGGCTGATTCCTATAAAGCAAAGTGAACAACTTCAAAAATTAAATCCAAATAAAATTACACTTATTCGCATACATGGAGGCGGCCACAATAACCTGCCTGCTTTTCCTGAATACCATAATTTCATAAGAGATATTTTAAAAGATTAAGACAAACAGAATGACTGAAGAGCAAACAAATGACCCGGTTAAAAAAAATATAAAAAAGAAAATATTTGGGTGGGGGAAGGCCGTCATTATAATTTATTGTTCTATAGGTATTGCACTATACTATCTCCAGGAAAAGTTTATGTTTCATCCTGTACCACTGCCTCCTGGTTATATATTCAATTTTAATTTTCCTTTCAAAGAGGTGAATATTCCAATGAATAAAACAGACACACTCAATCTGGTTCAATTTTTTACCGCAGATGATAAACCCAAAGGTGTTGTTTTATATTTTCATGGCAACCGCGGGAATATAAACAGGTACGCGAAATATGCAGAAAATTTTACCAAAAACGGGTATGAAGTATGGATGCCTGATTATCCAGGTTACGGAAAAACAACCGGGAAACTATCAGAAGAAAATTTATACAAACAGGCAAATGAAGTTTACAAATTGGCTAATTCAGAATTTGATAATGATAGTATTTTGATTTATGGAAAATCATTGGGGTCAGGAATTGCGGCATGGCTTGCTTCCAAAAAAACGTGTAAAAGAATAATGCTGGAAACGCCATACTATAGTATGGCTGACTTACTTCATCATTATGCCCCAGTATATCCAACAGCGAAAATGTCCCACTTTAATCTGCCTACCTTTGAGTATTTGCAGAAAATACAAGCTCCCGTTACAATTTTTCACGGAACAGAAGACGGAGTTATTCCTTATAAAACCGCGCTCGGGTTAACAAAATTTTTCAAGCCGGGGGATAATTTTATTACGATAGATAAGGGCGAACATAACAATTTAAATGATTTTCCATTGTTCCATGAAAACCTTGATTCATTGTTGGGAAAATGAATTAAAAAGTTGAAGAAACATGGAGACAAATTGAGTGCTACAGCTTCTACACCACCCTTCGCATTTAGTACATATTTCCAAATACATAGTACGTCGCACATAAACTTATACGACCTTGAAAGCAACGAAGTAATAATTATTTGATGCTCCTATAAGCTCCAGTTTAAAATACCAGGAAGAAATAAAATGCTGGTAAGCCATGAACTCATGTGTAGGCACTGCAAATTCATCAAAGAAGATAATATCATCTTTTTTAAGAAACGGGGCGAGGCTTGCAAGGGTAAAAAGAGTGGCAGTATAAAGATCTGCATCCAGCATTATAACTTTCCTTTTCGTGCTATCAAATGATTTTAAAAAGCCCGGCAAGGTTTGTTGAAATAATCCCTGCAAAAATTTTCCTCTTTCATCTTTAATCGAAGGAATATTATTCCCCGTATTAAACGTTCCTTTTTTGTATGGTCCAAAGTCTTCAGGTAGGCCGGTAAATGTATCGAAGCCATAAAAGCGTGAACCTTTATTTGTATTTGATGTCATCCACCAGTTGAATGAATGCCCGTCAGCGACACCAAATTCGAGATAGTTTATTTCATCGTCAAGCCTCTCGCGTTCTATCACATATTTGTAAAGAGCGAACCTCTTGTTATAATCCCATTTAGATGGAAAATCATTGAATAAAATTTTTCTGTTTTCACATGCCCATACTGAAAGTTTGGTCATCCAGGTGAATTGCTGCCATATGCCGGTAAAATACCTGAGCAAAACATGCAGCCTTAATTGTATGAATGTCCTTTTGAGGAAACGTATAATTGTGAAGTTCATTGGGCAAATATACCTTTCTAAAATTCTTCCAGTTGAACAGATGCAACAGAGACTGTAAGCTCATATTTCACTCCTATTTTTAGGGCAAAATTTTCTTTTTCATGGCTTACCGGAAATCCAAAGCAAATCGGATAATTATAGTCTTTTACCATATTCTTTATCACTTCATCTACCGTTTGCCCAAACGGGACGGTGGTATCTTTCATGTCAGTGAATTTACCAATAATCAAGCCTGCCAGTTCATCAAGCTTTCCGCAGCGTTTTATTTGATATAGCATCCTGTCAACATTATAAATGTATTCACCGACGTCTTCTATAAATAATATTCTGTTTTCTGTATTTATTTCAGAAGAAGATCCGCAAAGATGTGCCAGCAATGAAAGGTTCCCTCCAACCAAAACACCACTGGCTTTTCCCTTTTGATTGAATTCATTCCCGTGGCAACTATATACAGCTTTTCTTCCTATGAGCGCATCATGCAGGCTTTGTATATATTCATTGGTAAGCTCTCCATCATTGAATGCGCCAGCCATGGGGGCATGAAGTGAAGCGATTCTACAGTTAGAAAGAAGGTGACTTTGCAAGATTGTAATATCACTAAATCCAATGATCCATTTTGGTTTTTTTTTGAATTTTGCAAAACTTAGGTTATCAATAATTCTTCCCATACCATAGCCTCCTCTTGCACAAAAAATCGCACGGATATTTTCATCATCAAGCATTTGTTGCAAGTCGGCCAGCCGCTCATCATCAGTGCCGGAAAAATAATTAAACTGGCTGCCTAAAGTTTTACCAGTAACAACCCTGAATCCCCATTCTTTTAAAGTTTCAATTGCTGTGGAAGCCTTATCGTAAGGCATATACCCTGCCGGGCATAAAACTCCAATCGTATCACCGGGTTTTAAATATGGAGGCAAGGAAATCATAGATGGTTAATTATTTATCACTAAAGCATAATATTCTTGCTAATCAAATACTCTCATTATAATTCACTTAAAGAAACATCTCGTTCATTCACCATCAGTCTATGCCTAACCCCACACTTCAATGCATAATTTTCTTTCTGATGACCGACGGGGAAATTAAAACATACCGGGTATTTAAACTCTTTTACTTTTTCCAAAACTATTTCATAAAGTGTTTTTCCGAATTCTTCACCGGGATCGTCGGGCTTAATTTTAAATCCTCCGATAATAAGGCCTCTTAATTTATTGAACTTACCGCTACGTTTAATATTCCAAAGCATCCTGTCAATGCTGTAAAGATATTCTCCAACTTCTTCAAGAAACAAAATTTTATTATCAGTTATTATATCAGATTTTGTTGCAGCCAGGTTTTCCAAAATGGAAAGATTTCCCCCAATCAAAATTCCTTCGCCATTTCCATTACGGTTTTGTTCATTTGTAATAACGGGATATTTCATTTTATCACCCACAAGGCACTTTCGTATGGATTCGATAGAATCGATTTGTGTTTGCTCGGCAAGTGCCTGGTCATCGGGAAAACTGTTGCACATTTTAGAATGAATGGATGCAATTCCGAAATTTTTATTGAGATGTGAATGAATAACGGTAGCATCGCTGAAGCCTATTATCCATTTAGGTTTTGAAGAAAACTTTTTAAAATCAATATCGTCAATAATGCGGACTGCTCCATAGCCCCCGCGGCCCAGCATTATTGCATTTACCGAAGGATCATCCAGCATCACCTGGAAATCACTTTTTCTCTCTTCGTCATTTCCCGCAAAAGTAAAATCTCTTAAACCAACTGTCTTCCCTATCCTAATTTCAAAGCCCCATTCAATCATGTTAGTTATACAAGGTTGTATATCTTCCAAGGTAATAAAACCAGACGGGCAGGTGATTCCAATAATATCACCCTTTTTCAAATACTTCGGAATTTTAGCATTACCATCAGGGTCAGTGTTTGGTACATAATTTTTTATCGCTGAGCCAACTGACATCAACGGGATAACTGAAGAAAGAAAATATTTCCGGTTCATTGGCCCAAATTTATAATAATATGAAGGTTTATATGCAACTCCTTTCTAATTTCCCCGTTTGCAACTTTTTCCAAGGTAATTTTCGATTAAGCTTTTGGTGTTTGGGCATTGTAACGGTTTACGGTATTTTTGCAAACCTAAAAAGAATTAGTATTTGGGACATCAGGATATGAAAGAATTCAAAAGATATTTAATTACTGCAGCCTTGCCTTACGCCAATGGCCCAAATCATATTGGTCACCTGGCAGGATGCTATCTTCCAGCGGATATATATGTACGTTTCTTAAGAGCCAAAAATCTGGATGTAAAATTTGTAAGTGGTACTGATGAACACGGTGTGCCCATTACGATAAGGGCGATGAAGGAAAATATTACCCCACAGCAGGTCGTGGATAAATACCATGAAATCATAAAAAACAGCTTTGCAGAGATGGGAATATCGTTCGATATTTTTTCAAGAACCTCTAATGCGGTACATCATAAAACAGCCTCAGACTTTTTTTTAAATCTTTATGAGAAAGGTTTATTTGAAGAAAAAGAAACAGAACAGTTTTATGATGAAGAGAAAAAAACATTTTTAGCAGACAGGTATATTACAGGTACTTGCCCGATTTGTGGCTACCCGAAAGCATATGGTGATCAATGTGAAAATTGTGGCTCATCGCTAAGCCCTGAACAATTAATTAATCCTAAGAGCACCTTAAGTGATGCAGTTCCTGTAAAAAGGAAAACAACGCATTGGTATTTCCCGTTACAGGATTACGAAGCCTTCTTACGTCAATATATACTCGAAGATCATAAGGAGTGGAAGAACAATGTATATGGGCAATGCAAAAGCTGGCTTGATAAAGGTTTGCAGCCACGTGCCATGACACGCGATAGCAATTGGGGAATTAAAGTGCCATTGGCCGGTGCTGAAGGTAAGGTATTGTACGTATGGTTTGATGCGCCCATTGGTTACATTTCTGCAACAAAAGAATTGCTTGATAACTGGGAAGATTATTGGTGCAAAGAAGATACTAAGCTTGTGCATTTCATTGGCAAGGACAATATCGTTTTCCATTGCATAATATTTCCGGCAATGCTAAAGGCTCATGGCAATTTTGTATTGCCCGAAAATGTTCCGGCAAATGAATTCCTGAATATTGAAGGTCAAAAAGTTTCTACAAGCCGTAACTGGGCGGTATGGATTGATGAATACCTTTTAGATTTTCCCGGCCAGCAGGATGTGCTTCGTTACGTTCTTTGTGCCAATGCGCCTGAAAACAAAGACAATGATTTCACCTGGAAAGATTTCCAGGACAGGACTAATAGTGAATTGGTAGCGATTTTTGGCAACTATATAAACCGGACTTTTGTACTGATGCACAAACTCTGCAAAGGCAAAGTCCCCCCATTGCATAGTGAAATAATAGATGATGCGGATCAACAATTGGTGCAGGAAATTTCAAATTCGAAATTGAAAATTGAAAATCTACTTGAACAATTCAAATTCAGGGATGCATTATTTGAAGTGATTGATCTTGCACGCAAAGGAAATAAATACATGCAGGACAAGCAGCCGTGGATTCTTGCTAAGCAAACTAATGATGTCGGTCAGCCGACAGTAGAAGCGCAAAATAAAATAGATAATTGCCTTCACATTTGTTTGCAGCTTTGCGCTAATCTCGCTGTTTTTATCAATCCTTTTCTTCCCTTCACCGCAAAGAAAATGATACACATGATGAAGGTGGTAGATAAAATGCTGGAGTGGGAAAATGGCGGAAGCATGAAATTATTAAGTGTTGGCTACAGCCTTAGAGCGCCTGAATTGTTGTTTAGAAAAATTGAAGATGCAGAGATTACTTTTCAAATAGAAAAATTAAATAAAGCAAGTATGCCGGAAAATAAGCCAAATGTTGATATAGAAGTTAAAGGAGATATAAAAGTTAACGAAACACAGGTCGACAGTTACGAGGAAAAAAGCAAGCCCATTAAACCAGAAATTGTATTTGATGACTTTGCAAAAATTGATCTTAAAGTCGGGACCATTGTTTCTGCTGAAAAAGTTCCTAAAGCAGATAAGCTTTTAAAGCTGGAGATAGATCTTGGTTTTGAAAA
>JBKJRY010000348.1:0-2686 GCA_046593045.1 Chitinophagaceae bacterium
CAGAAACCGGCAGCTACAATATGAACAGCATTAAAGGCAAGGATCCAAAGCCTGGATGCCCAACCAAAAAATACTACAGGTAACTTGCGACCTTAACTTAAGAAAATCCCCGTTTCATTTGCAGACTCTTGTAGCGATGGCCGGACAAACGGGCGGAGCCGTTCGGGTGGTCCTTAAATTTTTGATTCTTTTTGATTTACTGAAAATGGGATTAATATTTTTCCGGGCAGATAATGCATAAAACCCTGAAAGGGTGGGAATGATTATAGAATCTAATATAATAGAAAGCTAACCCTGAAAGGGTGACATCAAAAACTGGTTACCTAATCATACCACTCAAACAAATATTTTTCTTCATAATTAATCTCAAACTTTTTTAAAAATTCTTGATATTCTTGTTTGAAGGTTTTCTTTTTGTGATGAGTTTCCTGGTTGAGGATATATTTATAGACACTGCCTATATGTGAATGCGAATATGAAAATGCGCCGTATCCATCCTGCCAGCTAAATTTTCTTTTTACCCACTTGTGATCATTGATAAAATTTGATGAATTGTTTTTAATATCTCTTACTAAATCAGATATTGCAACGGCCGGACGTAACCCAATAAATGCATGTACATGATCTGGCATACCATTTACAATTATGGATTTCTGTTCCTTCCCCTTAATAATACCCGCAATATATTTATGCAGTTCTTTATTCCAGCTATTACTTATCATATTCTCCCTTCCCTTAACATCAAAAACAACCTGGATATATAGTTTTGAGAAAGTACCTGGCATGGTCAAAGTTGAGATGGTTAAAAAATATCACCCCTTCGGGGTTGGGTGCCTAAATTTACTTGTTTGCTATAATAATATCAACTCTTCGGGTTTTTATTCTCTGTGATTGACATATTCCTGACCAGGGTTATCAATTCTCAAACAACCGTATTTTTAATCAGCCTGATGCCATCATAAAGTTGAGGGCAAATTTGTGAAACTAAGGTTGTGGGCATATAATTAAATATGATCAATACATGCTAATATGTCACTAATGAGTACAGAGGATTTTCTATCAGGCATACACAATAACTTTTTTCAACATTCACCAGGTACTTTGGCTTGATAAACCGCATCGGCACCACACCTGTCCTAATGCCGGGCGGATCTTCAATGTAATCAGCCAATGCTACAAAACCTCACCCCATACTTTCTTAAATCTCCACTGCGATATCAATATCACTTTCATTGGTCGCTTCACCTCTTGTGCATGAACCGAATACGCCTAACCTTGAAATAAGGTATTTCTTTTTGAGCTCAGGCTTATGTTGCTGAAGTTTTTTTATTGTGCTTTCTAATATGTACATAACGCACTTTGATTGTATTTTTTTAGAATGATTTTTCATTTAGTCTCAAAAAAAATGTTGCCTTCTAACTTTCCACTATCGCGGGAGAGCCCTTCCCACATACGAGGAGTTTGTAAATTATTCCGTTGCTTCAATGGATATCTTACCTTTATCAATTACCTGTGGTATCAACATCTACATCCTCTAAAAAGAAACTATGACCCCGGAAAAGCTCAGGGAAATTTCCCTCTTTGCAACACTCGCTCCGGAAGAATTGAACGATCTGCTAAAACGCCTCCAAACAGAAAAATACGAGGCTAATACAGTTATATTATGGATGGATGAACCCGGCGACAAATTTTATGTGATTGAAAAGGGATCCGTACGCATCAGCTATGCCAATAAGGAGGGTAAAGAAACAACGCTCGGTCAGCAGGGCGAAGGAACTTTTTTTGGGGAACTATCATTGCCCGACGGCGGACCACATACCGCCACTGTACGCACCATAAGCGAAACAAACGTCCTTACAATCAACCGTGCTACCTTTTATAATTACCTCGATAATCATCCGCAGTTTTCCCGCACCTTGCTTGCTATAATTGTTGACAGGCTCCGCACCTCTACCACAAATATGCGGGAGCATATTACCGGCACCTACATTCCCCATGAGCAGCCTGCCTCTTTCCGCAGGCTGGTTGACGACGCTGCAAGTTTTGTATCAAGCCGCCGTTTCCTTTTATATGCTTTTGTTTTCCTGGCAAGCTGGATTGGTTTCCATACATGGTATTACGAACGCTATCACAGGGATGGTATTAGTTTTACTGACAATCCGCCCACCTTTTTCATTTTAGGATTTATACTCACGCTCAGTTCATTTTTATTTACCATATTGGTGCTCACCAGCCAGCGCGGCATTGCAGAGCAGGACAGGGTCCAGGCCGAGATTGAATACCAGGTAAACCTGAAGGCACAGGCAGAAGTGATGCGGCTGCATTTAAAAATGGACGAAGTGCTGAAGCAGTTGGAGGAATCAGGTAAGAAAGCAGGTGATTAAAACGCAAGAACTATTCCACAACATGGGCACAAAGAAAGCCGCGAAGAAAACATTTTATTCGCCGTGAGCATATCCGTCCTCAAAAGTTCTTTCGGGCACTACTCTGTAAATTTATACCTTGCAGACATGGTTTAATTTCTGCCGTAACATCATTAGTTCCAGGTTTTGTAACCTGGTAAAAATTTTATTGCAGAAATTGTTATTTATTAACCCCAAATTTATAAACATGAAAATCAATTTTAGTGTAATTATTGCTGTAGCAACAATGGTATGTATTACAAGTTGTGTAAGTACCAAAAAAT
>JBKJRY010000201.1:0-31990 GCA_046593045.1 Chitinophagaceae bacterium
TTTTGCTGGGCTGTATCAAAAATATCTCCCGTAGTATTTAAAAAAATCACCACCTGGAATTGTTGCAGATACTGATCGGTAAACCCTGCAGGGTTCTCAAACAAGACTACATCGAAAAAATTTTTTCTACCCAATTCCTGGATCGCCAGGACACCTGAATGAAGTGATTCGTGGTGCCACCCTCTTGTGGTGGTTATCAGCAACGCCTTAAATTGTTTCTGGGCCGATGCCGCAAAGCAAAGACAAGTTTGAATTAAAATAATAATGATAAATAATCTTGCAGGTTTCATTAATTGAATGTAGTTAGATTATGAAGATATATTATTAATATTAATCACAAAGCCGTAACCGTATTTCGCAGCGAAATATTTTTATTTAAATCAGCATTATTGTTTACAATCCAAGTGCCTGCAGTACTTCCACATCAGGAACAGGGTTATTGCGATTGCCGGAAGGATAAGTTATCCAGCCAAAATCTTCATCACATTCCCACATGGCCCAGCCAATGTTATACTTATCAAATATGGTTCTTACATCGTGAAGAAATGATAGCCTGCTCTGTCGCGGAGCGTAGGGCCTGTAACTTCCAAACTCATTGGCAACCACTTTCACATTATTATTTTTGCCCCAAGTGTAGGCAACTTTTATCCATTTATCGAGAGAATCAATATTGTAACGCTGTTCTCCATACCATTGTAAGGCATTGTTCAATTCTGTATTGCTGCTGCCGGCAATCAACGGTGCTACGGCTGCGGGGCTTGAAGGATAAGGTACATTCCGTGCATCTATAGCAGGTTGCCACCCTATCCATGATGCACCCTGGTGCGTAAAAAGAAATGGGTCATAAAAATGAAAGCTGTAAATGATGTGATCATAATGATAGGGAAGAAGCTTTGTAAGACCGGTGATACTGTTCCAACCCTCGCCACCGGCGATGATAGTATGCTCAGTTGTTACTGACCTTATGGCGGCTATAAACTGTTCCTGTACAAGGTACCACCAGCCATAGCCCTGAGCAGTAAGCCCGGCGGCAGCGGCGTGGGGCTCGTTGTACACTTCGAAAAATAATTTGCCCGGGGAATATTTCTTAAAATAAGTGGCTACGGCTTTCCAGTAGGCAGCTATTGTAGTACTATACGACGGGTCATTTGCCAGCAAGCTGTCCGTTTCATTCGTTAATGGATGTAGGTTTATAGTAACGCCGAGCCCGGCTTTTATGCAATTATCCACGGCTGCATCCAGGTAAGGAAAGTTAGCAGCATTCAATTGATCCGGATGGGATGCATTGAGAAGTATGGTAACACCTATGGGTATTCGTACATAAGTGAATCCCTTACTTTTTATAAATTGTAAAGTGGATAAAGAAAAGCGGTTGGCATATTGGGCCGGATCAGAATAATCGTTGAACCAGTTGGAGAGATTGATGCCTTTTGCCAAGACCTCATCCTGGCTTGTGACCGGAGGGGTTGGATTGGAAGAATGTTTATTACAAGCAAATAACAGGCTGAAGAGTAACAGCCGAAGGACTATTTTCATAATCAAAAGTAAATAAAAATAAGGTGGGGTAAGTTCAAAATCACATACGCAATAGCGGCGATGGTTATAACCGGAGCGATAATATTTAGCCTGGCTTAATATAAAAACCGCTTAGTCCCCCGCCTTGGTTCGTGTCCCACGAACCACAGTTTTAGTACATTTAAATAATGATTATAGTTGATGTTCGTAAATCGCATAGGGATATTAGTAAGTTTTATTTTTGGACTGCCACCATAAATAATTGGTATAAATTATTAGAAGAAGATGTGTTGAAGGAAATAATTATTTCTTCGCTACAATATTTAGTGCATAATAAAAAGATAGAAGTATACGCATTTGTAATTATGCCTAATCATGTACATTTTATATGGCAACTGATGCAAATGAATGGCAAAGAAAAACCGCACACTTCCTTTCTAAAATATACGGCACATAAATTCGAAAACTACCTCCGACTAAACAGGCCTGATTTATTGAAGTTATATAGTGCGGATGCAGCCAATAAAGAACATGAATTCTGGCAAAGGGATTCGCTTGCATTTGAATTATTGAAAAAACAAACTATACAACAAAAGCTGGACTACATTCATTATAACCCTGTAATGAAGAAATGGGAGCTTTGCAAAGAGCCGTCAGATTATTATTATTCGTCAGCCATTTTTTATGAAAAAGGGATTGACAATTTCAACTTTATAGAACACATTGGGGCCGTGCTTTGATATAAATATATTATGGTTCGTGGGACACGAACCAAGGCGGGGGCTGCCTGCGCCCCTGCAAAGAGTGCACACACCCCTGGCATTACGATTGCTGTTGCAAACAGGAAGAGACATCACCCTCTGCCCTGTATGCGGGCAGGGGCGCATGGGACTGATTAAAACATTTATTTATCATAGCGGCTGCCTGGTAGATGCGGCACAATTACGCAACCGGGGTTCTCCTAAAATAAAAAGAAACTATACCGCTCATGAAAATGTCACCTGACACTTACCGCTTCTTTTCTTTCTCTAAAAACAAAGATGGTTTTTGGGCAAGGGACCTTATGCATAGCATGCAGCAAAGTATAAACAAACAGCGCGATGAGCAGCCGTAACTTTATATAATGTCCTTCCTAAAGCAACACAAAACACCTTACAAAAATTGCAGCTACTTTTAATTGCCGGTGTCGCTGAACATCGTATTGCAAAAAGCCCCCGCTGTATTAATGTGGAGGATTTTTTATTTTCTTCAATCATCTTTTAAATCGGGGGGCTTTCTTCAATACGCATAATGTTAGCGGCTGGGCTTTTCGTCAATAGGATTTATATCTGTCAATTTATTTATTATTCCTCTCTCTCTATAAGGGGAGGCTTGTTTTATTTGTATACACTTTAAATCCTTTTTCCATTGGACTTCAAGGTTAATGAAAATTGCCATGTAAACTTGCTTTCGCAAATCTTTGTCTTTATATGTGTCCGCAAATGTGGTACGTAAGTCTTCAGATTGATTTAAATCCACCACAGTCAGGTATAGATTATATTTATCAATTACTTTTTCTAGTGAGTATTTTTTTACTTCTTCTTCTTTTATTTCCTTGTAGACTAACTTAGGTAAGTCTTGTTTCTTTAATAGAAATAATGAGTCACCAACCAAGTGATAATTTCTAAAATCAAAGGTTATTATTTCAATTCCTGTCAGGAATTCATTGTCGCTTTCTTTTATTAAAGTTTTGATGTCTATGCCAAATGAAATTATTAGATAATCGTTAATGTCAATATTCATTTTGATTATCGCTTGAATAATATCTGTTGAATTGAGGAGGTAACTCTTTGACGTCGCAAGTGAAAATATTTCAGAAGCAAAATCTCGAAACTTATTTGAAAACCCTTCTGGAAGAAAGGAGTCGAAATTTAGATGCTCTGCTTCTTGATTTTCTGCAAAGCCACTCTTGTCAATTATATGTGAACTCCCATATAAATACCATTTATTCAACTCTCCTTTCAATTGAGTTTTGTTATTTATAATTTGATATTGATTGAAAATGGGTGTTAACATGCCAATAGAAGTCTCTTTAAACCGTTTTACTTTTCCATCGGAAACAGGCTGGTCAATTAAAGTTCCTTCAAATGAGTTTATAACATCTTGTTTGAGTTTATCAATAAATTCTAAAGGCTTTGGTTTCTTATTTACTTCACACCATTCGTCTGTAACAAATGAAAGTCCAATCGTAGTTAGAAGGTCATTGTTTTTTAATACTTCGCTCACTAACCTTTTAAAATAATCTAGATTGTCAATCCACTTTCTTTTTTCAGATTGTGTTGAAGGAATATTCGGGGCATTTAATGGAGCCATATAAACTAGATATGGTACAATTGAATACTGTCTTATGAATAGTACAGCGATATATTCGCAAATCCATCTTTTTATTACACCGCCTGAATCTATACCTCCGGTCTCTGGGAAATAGTATCTACTAGAAATCCATGGGTGTTTCATTTCATAAGGGTCTATAAAATCTAAATATAAGTCAAAGACTTCGTTCATAGAGTCTGGTAGTAATTCATACTGAGGGGGAGTACTTTGGGTATAAGCGAAAGCTCTTTTAATACAATCATACTTCCCTTTATAAAGTAGTAAACCGCCTAAAGCATAGTGAAATTCAAGAAATCTTTTTCTATCAATCAGTCTTTGATTTATTTCTTCTTGGTTTGTTATTTGAAATGTTTTATCTGAATGCTCAGCTCTAATGTAGTCTAATGTATGCCGTATATATTGAAACGCCTGTTCCCAGTGATAAACTACAAAATCACTTCTGTCATAACTAAGAGCCAACTGTAAGTTACTCCACATCCAGCCATAAGTGTTTTCTGAAATTTTTGAATTACCAAATTTACCTAAAAGCCAAACACTGCCTGCAGTCCTATGCCCTAAAAAGATTAATCTCCTATTTTTTACTGTTGCTAATTCTTCAATAGTTTTTGAAACTACTTCATAGTATGCTGAAGGATAGACAACTTCAGCGTTGGATGAATTATCCCGAATCACCTTAAACGCATCATACATAAATTCAGAAATGGTTTTTGCTATAGCTTCGTTTTGTTTATTAATTGAAAAGTATAATAAATCCGAAATGGCTCTAAAAAATAAATTGTTATCAGCATCAGTCTGCTTGTTATGTCTCCTAATTAAATATGGGATAAATTTTGTAGGAGTGTAGTATATTAAAATCTTTTTTACAAAAAGGAAAAAGACAATAATTAAGAAGGAGGTAGTTAGGATAAGAAGGTATTCCGCTGAGTTCCCAAAAAATGAATCAAGCCCTTTTAATTTAAATAACGGAGGTAGTTTAAGTATCCAAAGTATGATGGAAACAAGTGAAAGAATTAGGGCGATAGAAAAGTATTTCTTCTCCTTTTCTTTGCTAAAAAGGTCAATTATAATCTGTGACGAGTATTTTTCATCAAGCCTAGAAACTACTTCTAAAAGTATGGGATAAGCAATACCTAAAATTGTTGCGATGAAAGAAACACAGATTGAAATATTGTCCATTTTAGATAGTTGCTGTCTTTAGTAGGGTGTTTCAAATAGCCTTGCAGCTAACACTAAGAAAAGTATCCGAAAAGCCCCCTTATAAATCCCCGCGTTAAAAAACAGTTTGCGGGGCTTTGCGGTATACTTTTGAGTTGACTGATGTCGCCGTAAGGCCTGCTATTGGGGACAAAGTATCAACCTTCTTTTTTCAATTTTGTTGTTTTTATAAATATTGTTTTAAGCTACGTTGATTTTTTTGCCGTGTTTCAGATGCTCCCCGCCTTAGTTCGTGTCCCACGAACCACAGTTTTGGGATGCAAGTCGACGATGCGAGCATGTAAGCCGACCTTTGTCGTATTTATCCTGGCTTTTTTCTGATTTGCTTCCTTTATTTTAGCAAGCATAAGGGTACCCACTGCCTGGTTACCAATTCAGATATTACCCTTCTTCAATTCTTTCACGGCATGGTCACATGCCCTTGCCGTAAGCGCCATATAGGTTAAGGAGGGGTTTACACAACTGCCGGAGGTCATGCAGGAACCATCAGAAATAAATACATTCGACACTTCGTGCATTTGATTGAAATTATTTAATACAGAAGTTTTGGGATCTTTTCCCATTCGGGCAATACCCATTTCATGATTCGCATTACCGGGGAAAGAAATGCTTGCCTGTGTCCTGATATTTTTAAATCCCGTGGCCCGCAGCATTTCCTCTCCCTGCATCACCATATCATTGTGCATGGCTTTTTCATTTTCTTTGAATTCGCAATCAACAGCGATTACCGGCCGCCCCCATTTATCTTTTTTATCATGATTTAATGTAACACGATTTTCGGGATAAGGCAGGCATTCACCAAACGCATACAGTCCCAGGTGCCATCCGCCAGGCTCAGTCATGGCTTCTTTTAATTCAGCACCAATAGGAGCATCAGTTTGTTGTGGAGGCCTTGATGCGCTTGCTCCAAAATGATACCCCCTGAGGAAGCCGGGAGTTTGCTCTGTAACATTTCTAAAGCGTGGAATGTACGCTGGTGTTGGCCTTCGCCCATAATAATAACTATCGAGGAAACCTTCCACATCGCACGATATTGAAATGCCTTTGTGGTGATCCATAAGGTTGCGGCCCACCTGGTCGCTGCCATTACCGAGGCCGTTTGGAAAACGGTTTGAAGTGGAATTCAATAAAATAAAAGCGGTAGCAACAGTTGCGGCATTGAGGAAAATAAGCCGTGCATGAAAGGTTTCTTCTTGCATGGTTTCAGTATCAATAATTTCAATACCGGTTGCTTTTTGTTTTTGCTCATCATAGATTACTTTGTTCACCAGCGAGTGCGGCCTTACCGTTAGATTGCCTGTAGCATATGCGGCAGGGATGGTACTTGCGTTAGTGCTAAAGTATGCTCCGAACGGGCAGCCGCGATGACAAAGATCACGTGCCTGGCATTGTCCCCTGCCTTGTACAGGTTTAGTAAGATTCGCTGTTCTTCCAATGATCACTTTGCGGCCGCCATATGTTGATTCTATCTTTTTCTTAAAATCCTTTTCCACGCAATTCATTTCAAACGGTGGCTGGAATATTCCATCAGGCAATTGGGGAATTCCTTCAACCGAACCACTTACACCAATAAACGATTCCACATAATCGTACCATGGAGCAATGTCTTTATAACGTATCGGCCAATCAACACCATGCCCATCTTTCATATTGGCTTCAAAATCAAGATCGCTCCAGCGGTAACAGGCCCTTGCCCATAACAGCGAGCGGCCACCCACAACATCGCCTCTTATCCAGTCAAAGCGTTTCGTTTCATCGTATGGATTTTCCTGGTCATTTATGTAAAAATGCTTATTGTCTTCGCGGAAGGAATAGTGCCGGCTCTGCACATAATTTTGTTTCTTATCTGCTTCGGTGAGATGCAGGCGATGCGTAAAATCCCATGGATCTTTTAAGGCTGTTGGATAGTTTGGATGGACAACATTGCGGCCACGATCGAGCAATAGAACTTTCAAGCCTTTTTCGCATAATTCTTTCGCTGCCCATCCCCCACTTATTCCTGAGCCAACTACTATAGCATCATAAGTATTTTGAGATGTTGCTTTGTTGTTTATTAACGTGGAGTCCGGCATAGTTAAGGTCAGATTAAACGGTGATTGGGTTCTCCTTTGATTTTCTGAATTGATTTCTTTAAACATTGTAACCAGTAGAAGTAATTAGGAAAAATGCTTCTTCATTACTTTGGAATAATCTGCCAAGGCAATTTCCGGCTCTGCAATTTCAGGATGCCATAATTTTTCCCATTCGAAACTGTAATAACCTTTGTATCCTCCTTTTACCAAAAGATCAATAGCTGCAAATATGGGAACGTCACCTTGTCCTAAAAGGGCAAATTCCTCTTTTGCATCGATCAATTTAAGATCTTTGATATGCGTATGATGTATGTATTTTTTTAATTTAGGATATACTTCTGCAGGCGACTCTTTAGTAACCGCCCACATATTCGTAATATCCCACACGAGCCCCGTATGATCATTTGCAGCTGAATCCATTATTTGTTTGATGTCATCGCTTTTAACCACATCACCATGCGTCTCCATTAATACAACTACATTACTTCCTTTGGCGTAGTCCCCCAAATGCTGCAATCCTTCAGTTATAAGATCCATTGTTTCATTCTTCTCTTCCTCTTTTGGTATATTATTGGGGAATACTCTTATATATGGACAATTTATTTTTTGAGCAAGGTCTATAAAACGCTTCGCTTCATCTAAATTTTTCTTCCTTTCCACAGCATCAGCAAAGTGCAAATTGCAGGACGACCCAAGGTCAACAAATCGCAGGCCTTTATCTTTCATTATTGCGAGCGTGTTTTTTATATTTTCAGGGCTGTTGAATTCTTTAGCTTTTGCCAGGTCCATCTCACGCAGTATTCCACGCACTTCGATCCCCTTATAATTATGCTGTACCGCAAAATCGGTGATTTTTTGAAAGTCCCAGTCGGGGCAACCAAGTGTAGAAAAGGCTAAAAGTGGTTCATTCTTTTTTACATCAAAGGACGTTGTAGCAAATGATGCAGCCAAAAGTATTGAAGATGATTTAAGAAATTTCCTACGTGTGAAATGGTACATATAAACTGATGATTTAAAACTTAATATAACAAATCAAGCATAAAACTTTTCACAAAAATACAGATATTCCTATTGTAGCCTTTGTGTCATGGTCTCTAACTGGCAGGTATAACGAGGCACAGTATTTATAGAAGTATTAAATCTGACAACATTAAAGATGTTGCAATCTCATAACCTTTATATTTTTAAGCCATACCTTTTGTCCGTGGTGCTGAAACATAATAAGGCCATCAGGTGATTTGCCATACTCCGGGTTGTTTTTAAATTTACTTTTTGCAAGTAAGCTTGTCATTTCAGGTGACCCCATTTCATATTCTACTACTTTACTTCCGTTGATCCATTGCTCTACGTGATTATCCTTCACAATGAGCTTTGCCGTATTATATTCACCGACGGGTTTCAGCTGTTTGTGCTGTGGGATAACCAGGTCATACAAAGAACCCGCTGAACGTATGGCGGCCGTATCGTTGAAGCCTATATCATCCAATAGCTGCATTTCAAAATTATCAAGCCAGTTAGGGCTGTTACCATTTCCTGATTCATGTGTCAGTGACTCTCTCATATGAAAAAATACTCCGCTGTTTCCTGCTTTCGACACTTTCCAATCAAATGTAAGTTCAAAGTTTTTGTAAGAGACTTTGGTAACAAGGTCAATATTGGGAACACCAGTTTGGGTAACCAAAGCGCCATCCTCAACTTTCCATGCCTCGCCGGGGAAAGATTGCATATTATATCCCCGCAACTTTTCAGTTGAGTTGCCATCAAATAACGTTTCCCATTTCCCTTTTTGAGCATCGGCTGCTATGGTTAAAAAGAATAAAGAAACAATGCTGCATAGGAATTTCTTTTTCATAGAAAGCAATTGAATGTTATTAAAATAAATTTTTAAACTTTGACCTTAATTTTAAACACAAAAAAATTAAGCAACCATTTTCCCCATGACATCGTTCCGCTCATTTGTTTTATTTTGAAGATGGTTCATACTGAATTGAAGTTATGAGATCTTATATCTTTTAAGAATGTTTGCAGTTGCTCATTTTACGGAACGCCATTCAAACTTGCCAGTGAGAAGCCCACACTCCGATTCTTTCTATCTTTAAACTTATAGAAAACCCAATAAGTCAATTTAGTGGATAAAATACCGAGGCCCGCACCCGCAAGCACTTCTGTAAGCAGGTGGTTCTTATTGTATATCCTTAGAACACCCACAGCAGTTGCAACCACGTACCCGCTATAAGAAAGTAAATTATTTTTCTCTTTAAATTCCTGGTGTATAATCTCTGCACCCCTGAAAGCATTAGCAGTATGGCCTGATGGAAATTTTGTATCGTGTGAATTATAAGTCTTATTATTCCCAACAATCTTCCTCATAGCATAGCCAATACTTCCGGTAACAATTATCGATCCGGCGTCTAAAAGTAAATGTTCTCCAAAGCTGTGTTTGCTTTTTATATTAAGCGCATCAGCAACATATATTGAGGCGGAAGGCACCCACATCAGGTAATCATCAGTATGCGTATGAAAAGATGGATGATTTTCTTTAACCCGCAACATTATATTATCATCCAGTTGTTGAATTCCTGTAATGACAGGCTTTAAAGCCCCATAAGCAAGAAATGTTCCCGGGATGATGAATCCGGTGACCTTTATTTTGTTGCTATTGTCATTCTCCTGGTTTATTGCGACACCTGAGAAAACCAGGGACGATTGTTTTAGATCCTGTCCAAGTATTCTAAACCAGGAAAAATTAAGGAAGACAAATAATACGATTACACTTATCCATTTTTTTACCATCCGCAAAAGTTAATCAAAATAACATAGCGGCACATTTTTATAGATATATTATTTGATGGTATAAATCCATGAAAAATAAAACGGGTGGCGAATTTTTTTTCTTATCATCCCATGCCGGTTTTTAAAGGAAGGCCGGCTTATGAAAAGCTTATTGATATCATTTAGAACATCCAGGTAAACAAAAATGCCATACCTTTTTGCAGGCATGGCATAAGATAAAATGTTATCCGGTTATGCTTTCTCCAAAACCAGTTTGTCTAACTCTTGATTGATAAAATCAATTTCTTCTTCACTCAGTTTTATATTAGCTGCATTTGCATTTTGTACAGACTGCTCCTTATTCCTGGCGCCAACCAATGCTATGGTTATGCCTGCTTGCTCAACTGTCCAGCGAATGACAAGCTGCGGAAGCGCTGCATTTTTTTCTTTTGCCAATGGTCTTATTCTATCAAGGAATTTATTAGTTTTTTCAATGCTTTCATCTTTGAAATAAGGCAGGCTTTCACGATGGTCCCCCTCTGAGAATTTATGTCCCGGTTTTATTTTCCCTGTCAATAATCCTCTTTGCAGCGGGCTATATGCGAGAATAGATATTTTATTTTCTATACAATAAGGAACAAGTTCTTCTTCAATACCTCTCAACACCATGCTATAAGGAACCTGGTTAGACACAAGATCAATATATTTTTGCGCTTCCTTCACCTGCTCCTTATTAAAATTACACACACCGGCATGGCGAACCTTTCCCTGCTGTATAAGTTGTGCTACGGCTTCCATAGATTCAGCAATGGGGGTTGTACTATCAGGCCAGTGGATCTGGTACAGGTCAATATAATCAGTATTGAGTCTCTTTAAACTATTTTCACATTCCTTAATAATACTTTCCTTACCGGCATATTTATAAACATCAATATCGTTACAATCATTGTCTTTACTTTTAAAACCAAAGTCGCCTTTCTTCACATCCCAGCGCATACCATACTTAGTAAGTATTTGAACCTTATCCCTGGGAATATTTTTTATCGCTTCTCCAACAATTTCTTCACTGGCACCCTGGCCATATACAGGTGCCGTATCTATTGAAGTTACCCCCAAATCATAAGCAGCACGTATTGCTTCTACAGCATCATTTTGGTTATTGCCGCCCCACATCCAGCCGCCAGCAGCCCATGCACCAAAGGTTATCACTGAAACTTCAAGGTCCGATTTTCCCAATTTTCTGTATTCCATAATATTTTATTTTTTATGATGATCAATATTTTTATAAAATTTCATTCAGGCAATTTTACGTCACAACGTCTTTAATCTCTCCAGGCTGAGCGATTTTTCTCAATGCAAAATAAAAGCCATTCTTGTAAAGAAACAAGAACCTAACCAATTCAGAGCTAATCATCAATCACCAAGTCTGCCAGAAAGCAACATAACTTCATCCCATTATGCTAACCAGGCTTTCCTCGAAGAAAAATGCGCGTTGGATGAATTAATTGACTTGGTGAGCAGGAGATGGAGACAGAAGTTTAAACCCAGATCACCCAATAGGGATTTTTATCATAGCTTCGCCGCCTTACATCAAATATTTCTATTGTAAGCTGGAATTGACTCGCTTTTTATTAAACTTTTATCCTTTTCAAAAAGCTTCTACTGATACATATTTTGCATCAAAAAACTTCATTTCATGAGGGCTATTCTTAATCTATTTGATTTTCAACAAAAAGTTGATTACAAAAATGAAATATTATCCGGGTTAACCGTTGCGCTGGCGTTAATTCCTGAAGCAGTAGCATTCTCTTTAATCGCGGGCTTATCACCGCTAACGGGTTTGTATGCGGCATTTACCATGGGGCTTATCACATCGGTTTTTGGGGGCAGGCCAGGCATGATCTCGGGAGCTACAGGTGCAGTTGCGGTAGTAATAGTAGGTTTAGCAAAATCGCATGGGGTTGAATATATATTTGCTGCTGTGGTGCTTGCCGGTAGTATCCAAATGCTTGCGGGAGTTTTTCGTTTAGGAAAATTTATCCGGCTCGTTCCCCACCCTGTGATGTTTGGCTTCGTAAATGGATTGGCGATAATAATTTTCATGTCGCAGTTGAACCAGTTTAAAGTAACGGATGAAGGTGGGGTAATGCATTGGATGAAGGGAGCCAATTTATTCATCATGCTCGGGTTTGTTTTCCTCACCATGTTCATCATTTGGGGACTGCCAAAACTCACAAAAAAAATTCCTTCATCACTCGCGGCTATCCTTATAGTTTCCACCATAATAATCGGGTTGAATATAGATACAAAAACGGTCGGCGATATTGCTTCTATACAAGGAGGCTTTCCGCCATTTCATATTCCCGAAATTTCATTTTCATTTGAAACATTAGAAATAATTTTTCCTTATGCACTTATTATCGCAGGCGTAGGTTTGATTGAAAGCCTGCTGACATTGAACCTGATTGACGAGATCACAGAAACGAGGGGAAGCGGTAACAAAGAAGCTTTTGCGCAAGGCGCCGCGAATTTTATTACGGGGCTGTTTTCCGGAATGGGCGGATGTGCAATGATTGGTCAAAGCCTGATAAATATTTCTTCCGGAGCCCGTGCAAGACTTTCGGGGATCGTAGCTGCAGTCATGCTCCTGGTATTTATTATGTTTGGGTCCGGCCTGATCGAAAAAGTACCCATGGCTGCATTAACGGGAGTCATGATAATGGTAGCGGTTGGCACGTTTGAATGGGCAAGTTTCAAAATGATCGGTAAAATGCCTACCCATGATATTGTTGTAGGAATTCTTGTAGCGGCTATTACAGTGTTACTTCATAATCTTGCACTGGCTGTTTTAATTGGCGTAGTAATTTCCGCTTTGGTTTTTGCATGGGAAAATGCAAAGCGCATTCGCGCAAGAAAGTATGTCGATGAAAAAGGCGTTAAGCATTATGAAATTTTCGGGCCATTGTTCTTTGGTTCAGTAAGCGCGTTCAACGAAAAATTTGATGTACCAACCGATCCTAAGGAAGTCATTATCGATTTCAGGGAAAGTCGTGTGGCCGATATGTCGGGTATTGAAGCGCTTAATAAACTTACGGAGCGTTACAAGAATGCGGGTAAGGTTTTGCACCTTCGGCATCTCAGTAAAGATTGCCGTCAACTACTCAAAAATGCGGATGAGGTTATAGATGTAAACATTATTGAAGACCCGCATTATAAAGTTGCCGTTGATAAGCTATAATGCGTTAGTAAAAAAATATTACAATCCTTTACCGGCGTTTTTTTTCTTTTCTTCTTCAGGTATTTTAAATGACCATTGCCCGTTGCCAGCAATCAAAAAATACAACAACAACAACAATATTACAATGGAGAGTAACAATTCAGAATAAGGTTGCAGCATTTCCCTGGAAGAATTTACAAAAATAACTGCTCCAAGTAGGATGGGAATCTGAATGATACAAGCAAATCGCGTAAATAATCCCAGTATTAGAAAGATGCCTCCGACGATATGCGCAAATACGACATACTGGCCAGCCATGATGTAGGCAAAAGATCCGAATCCAAATGAGCTCTTGGTGGACATCAGGTTTATGAGGCTACTCATATGGAGAAGAAAATCGACACCTTTGTAACAAAGAAATATTCCTAAAGCTATACGTATAATATCCATCCATTTGGGATGATGGCTATTGCCCCAAAACTCCAGGCGTTGGAGGAAATTCATATACAATCGTTTTAATTAGTGAAAGAGCTTTATCAAAATTAATGAATTTCCCCGGACTGTCTAATTTCTTAAAGTCTATTTAAGAACATTCATTTAGGGAAACCAAGCTTTTTAGAAATATTTTCTAACCTGGTTAAGATTTTAAAATAGCATCAATTGAAGCATCTTTTATTTTTTGCTTTTTTATCCGAATCTGTCAAATTAGCCAGGGGAATCATGATAAAAACCACCTGCTTTTCGGGGCAATAGTATTTAATTGTATCACCTCCGGCGGGTATTTTGAGCCTATTTGCATTCTTATTTTCTTGGATTAAAGGAATCGTTTTAAAAGAATAAAATAACATTGCTTTCCTGCCTAATATTTTTTGTAAGTATGTTTGTGTAATAACTATGATCAGTATCATTATTCCAACTATTAATGAGGCAGAAAGAATTGAGTCGACTTTAAACCAAATCCTGGATGGCGACGATAAAGAATATATCAGGGAAATAATAATTGCCGATGGCGGAAGTATAGATTTAACGGTCGACATAGCCCGAAATCTGTTTGCGAAAACCGTAATAGTGCAAGGAAAAAACAGGGCTGTACAATTGAATGCAGGTGCCGCAATCGCCAATAGTGAAATACTTTTCTTTTTACATGCTGACTCTGTTCCGTTACCCGGATTTACAAAAAAAATAATCGAATGCATTCGCAATAATTTTTATTCAGGCTGCTTCAGGCTTTTATTCGATTATAACCACTGGTTCTTACAAGGAAATGCATGGTTTTCCAGGTTTGACGTAAATGCCGTTCGATTTGGCGACCAGGGATTATTTGTTACTAAAGAGGTTTTTGAAAAGTGCGGGGGCTATAATGAAGAACTCATTATTATGGAAGACCAGGAGATCATTCACAGGCTGAAAAAATTTTCAACTTTCAGAGTTGTCGATGGCTATATAAAAACCTCTGCAAGAAAATATTTAAAGAATGGAATTTACAAAACCCAGGGAACATTTTTTTTGATCTGGCTCTTGTATTATTCCGGGCTTTCGCAAAAATTGCTGCTAAAGTTATATCGCAAATTATCAGGATAATATGCACACAATTCGTAGAAAAATTTATGCAAAAAACTCAGGAAGGAGATTATTAAATTAACACCTATATGGATATTTTACACCGTGTTTTTGACTGGATAGGGATCCCGATACTTGTTATCGTTTTTTGGTTATTGTTTTTTATCGAATCAAAATTTAGCCTCCGCAAAAGAGTGCAAAGTAAATCGCAGCGCTTGTTAATTAATAATGCGATTTCAATTCCCTCTTTTATCTTACTAAGGTTCATGTTTCTCCCTACCATGATCTGGTTAACCATTCAAAACGAAAAAATCCATTTCGGGCTAAATTATTTATATGAGCTTCCGCCCTGGATAGAATTGTTAATCGGATTTATCATATTTGATTACGTCAATTATCTATGGCACATATTAAATCATCGTATTCCTTTGCTATGGCGCTTCCATCTTGTTCACCACACAGATCATGATCTTGACCTAACCACCGCAATTCGTTTTCATTTCGGCGAGATGATCGGCTCCTTATTTTTCAGGGGAGCATTTGTTTTTCTATTGGGTGGTTCTCCATTAATGGTCATCATTTTTGAAATTATTTTTGAAGCTGAGGTGCTTTTCCATCACAGTAATACAAAGCTGCCCCTGAAGGTGGAAAAAATTCTAAACTATTTAATCGTAACGCCACGCATGCATGGCATACACCATTCTATAATCAAGAACGAAACAGATAGTAATTATTCTTCAATATTTTCTTTTTGGGACCGGTTGCATAAGACCGCCCGTCTCAATATACACCAGGATGATGTTGTGATAGGAGTACCGGGATACAATGACAAGCAAGAACTTACAATACCCTATCTTTTAAAATTACCGTTTACCAAAATCAGGCCATGGAAACAGGAATATTCAGAAAGAAATATGGAGCCTTCAGATGAGCAGGAATTAGTTAGCTAATTAATTGATCAGGTAATTTGCTGATATAACAACGCGGCCATCGCTTGTCTACTTGTTCCTTGTTTATATAGATCGTCTTTGGTAAATCGGCACATTAGCTATTTGGCGTTAATTGCCTCTTCAATTATTTTCTTCGTGTCCTCAAAACTTTTATGGTGATAAGCATGAATACCTTCCTTTTTCGCAGCGGCGACTAACATGGGACGGTCATCAAAATACAGGCACTCGTGTGGCTCGGCCTGAGCAATGCCAAGCGCCAGCCTAAAAATCCCGGGGTCAGGCTTACGCATCCCAACTTCGCATGAAGAAATGAATGCATCAAAAAAATCATGAAGATTGAATTTGTTTATCCTGTACCTGTTAAGTTCCCTTGGTTCATTATTTATAGAAATTATTTTTAGCCAGGGATGTAGCTTCTTAAACTCAACAAGCCATGGAAGTAGATGCGGCAATTGTACCGACTGTGCAAAAATAAAATCCTTAATTTCTTCTCTTGAAAAATTTCTCGGCTTATGAAAAATGACCGTATCAAGATATTCCTCCAGCGTAACTTTCCCTATTTCATATACATTGAAAATAAAATTGTGGAGGGCATCCATTTCCGTATAATCAAGATCATATTTTTTTGCGGCTGCTTCCCGCGATTCATGGCCCCAGCCATTAGTCAATAACACACCACCAATATCAGAAAATAAAATTTTGTAAGAATTTTTCATGGAGACTTTATAATTGTTTATTTAATCATCGCAACTTCAAGTAACTGAACTTTTTGCAGACGCCTTTTATGCCTTTCTGCTCCTGTAAATTTTGCTTCCAAAAAAGATTGAATAAACTCCTTTGCCGCCATTGCACCGGTTACACGCCCGCCAAGGCAAATTATATTCATATCATCATCCTCCACTCCCTGGTGCGACGAGAAGTGATCCTGTATGAGAGCTGCTCTCACTCCCTTTACTTTGTTAGCGGCAATTGCTGCCCCTACTCCACTGCCGCAAACGGCAATACCTTTATCTGCCTTATTTTCCGAAACCGCTTTTGCAAGCGGAATTACAAAATCAGGATAATCATCAGAAGGATCATTTTTATAAGCTCCAAAATCTATCACTTCGTAACCGTTAGTCTCAAGATAGGAACGAATGAATTGTTTTAGCTCAAAGCCTCCGTGATCTGCAGCTATCCCAACTATCATATAGTAAAATTTTTATTCCCGTTTGTAAATTCTACTGCTGGTTCAACCCCTTTCATCTTTTAGTTTTTGTTTCCACAGCACAGCACCGCCTTTAATTCCATCCTTGTTACCAACGATGATAATATTTTTATCCAGCTTAAAACTCAATTTCGATGCATTGCCGCCACTTATGTACAAGGTGTCATAATTTACTACTACTTTTAAAATTTCAATTACCTTTTTCATTCGCTTGTTCCATTTTTTCTTTCCTATTCTCTTCAGTTCTGCTTCGCCAATATACGCATCATAATCTTTATTTTTAGTAACGGGGTGATGTGCTATTTCCAGGTGCGGCAATAAAATTCCGTTATTAAGAATTGCAGAGCCAAATCCTGTTCCCAGTGTAACAACCATTTCCACGCCCTTACCGCTCACAACAGCCAGGGATTGCAGGTCGGCATCGTTGACTGCAAGCACTGGTTTGCCTAATAATAGCTCCAGGTTCTTTTCCAGGTTGAATTCGGCCCATTCAATTGTGCCGAGATTAGGAGCTGTTTTCACAACTCCGTTTTTCAGGAAACCGGGAAATCCGACAGAAATTTTATTAAAGTCAGAGAAATTATCCGCAAGTTGTCGAATCACATCCATTACCTTTCCCGGAGTGGCGGGCTCAGGTGTTGGCAGCTTTTGATAATCTTGTAAAAAATCTCCATCGCTGTTTAACACAGTTCCTTTTATATTAGAGCCTCCAATGTCTATGGAGAGAATTTTTAGATCAGCTTCTGTCATTATGATTTGATATTAAATGAGAAATCTTGTTTTTTCAAAAAGATAAATGCACTCTTTAAATATGCCCATTACCCGGCACGAATGTAAATATGAGTTTTTTATTTTTAGATTTGACAAGAAATAACTGAATATACAACATAGTTTGTTTACTAAACGCTAAGTACGTCCGGCACATAAAATCTTTTATTTTGAATACATGGATACAGCATATAAAATTTTATACGGCGGGCTGGTTTTTTGCTTCAATATTACTATACATTATGCGTCAGGTAGGCGTAGTCGGCGCTGATGGTTTCAATCTCCAATTTTCCAGGTTTTTATTTTTACTACCGGTATTTACCATTGTACCTGGAGTAATATTTGGCACTTTACAATATTTATTCGAAAAAAATATTAAGAGAAAAATTCCCCTACCAGTATTGCTATTACGAATTTTCATTGTACAACTTATTGTTATTACTGTATTCACTTTAGCATTCTATTTTTTCTATGAACATGGCAGCTTTTGGAAATTCCTAACCTCACCCGGGATATTCGTTTTCAATTTGTATGTATTTCTTGCCAACTTATATTTTGCGTTTTTAGTTGAAATTATCAGGTTAATAGGACGCTCCAATTTTATAAAACTTATCACAGGAAGATTTTATACTCCCAGGGAAGAATACAGGATCTTTATGTTCATTGACCTTAATTCTTCTACTTCAATAGCTGAAAAACTGGGGCATATTGCTTATAGCCATTTCATGAAGGATTGCTATTCTGACCTGGACGTAGTTTATCAGTACAATACTGAGATTTATCAATACGTGGGGGATGAAGTTGTATTTACCTGGGAGCGATCAAAAATTAAATCGGTTGTCCAATGCATTGATGCGTTTTGGGCTTTCAGTAATAAACTGTCTGCTAAAGCTGACTATTACAATAGCAAGTATGGAATAATACCTGAATTCAAGGCAGGCATGAGCATTGGCATGGTAACAGTTGTTGAAATTGGTGATTTCAAAAAAGAAATCGCTTATCATGGAAACACGCTGAATACTACTTCACGCATTGTAGGGCTGTGCAACATTTATTCAGAGAAACTCCTGATAACACGAAAAATGTATGATGAAATAAAAAAAGAAAAATCCAAATATCTTTTTAAAAAGATAACTGAAACAAAACTAAAAGGGAAGCAAGGAATTACTGAAGTATTTAGCGTTGCCTTGACGGCTAATCTATAATAGTTACAGTGCTATTAATTTCCGGGAATCATATAAGTAGTTACACCAATTCCATAACTCTATATCCTTCTTAAAAAGTTGCGTTAGTTAAAATGATATTGTAACGTTTTAATTATTTATACCGCTTATATAGTATCCACAATTGTGTATAAGTTTTTTGATTATCAATCGTATTCCATATCATTTTTAGAATAATTTACATATATAAATCATCATTCTTATAATGAACTCAGCAGCTTACGTTTTATCCCCATTAAGTAAATTATTTCACTATGGATTCGCGACACTTTGTGAAAATATAATTACTAAAGAAAAATCTTTGCATGCAACTGTGCCGTATAAAAAAGGAAATGTTTTTGCGACGTTCGAGGCTTTAGAAACGTTAAGCAGTCCTAATAAATATACTGTGCAGATCAATGATGAAACACACATCATTCTGCAACCTGAATTTTTACAATATATAAACCATGGCTGTAACCCCAATATTTTTTTTGACACCGCAGTAATGGAGTTGAGTTGCTTACAGGATATCTCGGCTGGTGATGAATTGACTTTTTTCTACCCTTCCAGCGAATGGGCTATGGCAGAACCTTTCCGGTGTTTTTGCGGAGCTAATAATTGCCTTCACGAAATCCAGGGTGCTTCATTTTTACCACAGGAAACTATTCATAATTATAAGTTTACAGATTTTGTGATGCAAAAATTAAATAACACGTTCCTGCAGAAAGTTTGATAGCAAATCTGAATTAAATCATACGTATGGCTTTACTACCCAATGAGCTTTTTGTATGGGTTCTCGCTCCCTTCGTTGAAACTAATGATGACAATCTCGACTACTATTACGACTTTACACAAAGTATTGAGGAATATTCCACTGCCTTTACAGAACTTGGTATTTTATGGAAATGGCAACAGGTAACAAATGAAAATTACAGGTCAGTAATTGAATGTATAATAACTACAGCATCTTCGGAAAACACAGTAGTAATCAATCTATGCGATGGAGATGAAATTAATAAAGCCCCGGGACTCAACGTTATCAAACATCTCAAAAAAAGCGGTCTTTGCTTTACTGGAGCCGATGAATATTTTTATAGAATTACAACTTCAAAGATTAATATGAAGGAAGTATTTGAAGCAAAAAATATTTCCACTCCCCCATGGCAGATAATTACGGAGGAAAATAAGCAATCTAAATCTGTTTTTGAATCCCTTGGAAGCACTGTAATAATAAAACCTGCAATTTCAGGTGGAAGCCTTGGCGTAGGCATTCATTCTGTCGTAAAAAATATTGAGGAATTACATAAACAATATGATAAACTTCAAAAAGGATATCACGGATGGCATCTTGCAAGCGGTGGGGTGATCGCCGAAAAATTTATTGATGGTCCTGAATTTACAACATTGATTGTTGGTGACGGCTCTGTTCCAAAAAGCTGCAAAGTATTTCTCCCGGTGGAAAGAGTGTTTAATACATCGTTACCATCTACCGAAAAATTTCTTTCTTTTGACAGGCTGTGGGAAATGTATGAAGACGAAACACCACTCAAAAATGATGAAGATTTCTATAATTACCAAACCCCCGGTCTTTCACTCATCAAAGGCATTTGTAAATTAAGTCTTGATGCTTACAGGGCTGTAAGAGGAAGAGGATATTGCCGTGTTGACCTCCGTATGGATATTGTAACGGGCAAAATGTATGTGCTCGAAGTAAACTCGCAATGCGGCTTATCTGATGATGAGAATTTTACCTCCATTGGCGCTATACTCCGTCTTTCGCGAAATTCATTTGGCTCGCTGATTGTAGATATTATTAAAGAAGCAATAAACCGTAAACAAATCCGTAAGCAAATTCGTGTAAAGCAATTGGAATTAATGTGATTAATTTAGCAGAAGCAATTATGAAAATTATATGCAATGAAAGTTTGTGTGTTACAGCCTGATTACTCCACAACCGAAGTGGATTATAAATATTACGACCCGCCAAGAAACCTTACTCCCCTATTACCCGGTCACGAAGTACATCATGTGTTCTTGAACAAGCTTCATACCTACCGGCAGCTTAAAGAACTTAAAAAACAGCGATATAATATTTTTGTAAATCTTTGTGAAGGCTACCTGGATTGGGCTGTTCCTTCTATAGATGTAATACAAACATTAGAATTGCTCAAGCTTCCTTACACAGGCCCCAATGCTGATTTGTATGATCCTCCGAAAGAATTAATGAAGTATGTTGCCTATACATGCGGTGTTACAACACCACCTTGTGTGATCCTTGAAAATATAGAAGACATAGATAAAGCACTTCACACATTACAATTCCCTCTTTTTGTGAAGCCTGCAAAAGCCGGGGACAGCCTCGGAATAGATGAGGAATCCTATATAAATAATAAGGATGAGTTGAAACAAAAAACTGGCTCTTTATTGGAAGAATATGATGAAATATTAGTAGAGGAGTATATTGAAGGCCGCGAGTTTACAGTTCTGGTTGCTGCAAACACCGGAATTAAAAATGATTGCACAGTTTATAATCCGCTTGAATTTATTTTCCCCGGAGGCAACAGGTTTAAAACATACGCACTCAAAACTTCAGAGCTTCACAGCGAAGCTAATGTACCATGTGCTGAAGGTGAGCTTTCGTCTAAACTAAAACAGGCAGCTGCACAAATATTTAAAGCATTTAATGGCGTAGGATACGCCCGGCTTGATTTCAGAGTAAGAGCCGATGGTACAATTTTCTTTCTTGAAATAAATTTTACCTGCTCTGTTTTTTATGAAGGAGGCTATGAAGGTTCGGCTGACTATGTTTTGATGCATGAACCGGGAAAGAAAGAAGAATTTCTCCATAGAATAATTGAAGAAGGTATTCACAGGCACATACAAAAACAGAAAAAATACGTAGTAAATGGAAATGCTCTTTCAGGATATGGAATCTATGCAGCCCAAAATATATCGCCCCGTGAAATAATTTTTGCAGGTGAGCAGAAACCCCACAGGCTGGTAACGAAAAAATTTGTGGAACAAAACTGGAGCCCTGAAGAAATTGAAATTTTCAGAAAATATGCATGGCCTTTAAGCGATGAAGTATATATAATATGGGATACAAAACCCGAAGAATGGGCGCCACAAAATCATTCCTGTGATCCTAATACACATTATTCAGGGCTGAACGTAGTTGCAAAAAAGCCGATCATAAAAGGTGAGGAACTTACGCTTGATTACACCTCCTTTTTAAATAATGAAATGGAAAGTTTTATTTGCAATTGCGGAGCGCAAAATTGTAAAAAAATTATCCAGGGAAAACTGGAAAATTCAATTACTCACCTTGAAAAAAATAAAGCGCCTTCCCTTTAAAACTGCAGCCAAAGAAATTCTAAAGCTATTATTTTCTTCCTACTCTCATAAAAATCGGGAATGAAACTTCCTTCTCCAGGGTATTGCCCCAGGCGTGGCTAAGCTTATCCCCGAGGGCATTGACAGGATTTTCATTCTGTCTGCTTTCAGATGATCTTTCATGCAAAATAAACCAGGAGAATACAGGATATCGAATAACATATGTCAAGAGGAACTGTTTAACAAGCTCGCTTGTTATTACGTTGCCTTCTTACTAAAGTCAATAATATATACAATCATTTATCTTTATAAGGACAATTATGAAAAGAGAAGAAAAATTAATGAAGGAAGCTATTGATCTTTCACAAAAAGCTTTAGCAGAAAAAAATGAAGGTGGCCCATTTGGTTGCATAGTCGTTAAGGATGGTAAAATAATAGGACGTGGTCATAATAAAGTAATTGATAACAATGATCCTACTGCCCATGCTGAAATTGTGGCGATACGCGAAGCCTGCAAAAATCTCGGAACCTTTCAGTTGGATGATTGCGAAATTTATACATCCTGCGAGCCTTGCCCCATGTGCCTTGGCGCCATTTATTGGGCCCGCCCGAAAATTGTCTATTACGCGAATACAAGGGCAGATGCAGCCACTATAGGCTTTGACGATTCAATGATCTACTCTGAAATGAATGTAAGTCTGGCGGATAGGAAAATACCGATGCAGAATATCTGCCGGATTAATGCTAATAAAATTTTCAAAAAATGGGTCGACAAGAATGACAAGCGATTATATTAGCTGGGAAGACTTAATCCTTTAAGTTATTCAAAACGAGCTTCAACCTGAAGGCATAAAAAGAACAGACAATTTATATAACCGAGCCACTTTCCAACAATAAACTTCATTCCCGACACACCTAAATCCTTTAGCAGAAATCGACTCTCTGGGTGCTTTAGAAATTATGACCAGTAAAAAAAAGTGTAAAGTATTACTGGCAAGCCTTTTGACAATCTGAAAATAGAACATAAAAATCATGTGCAATTTCCGGGGAAACACTTGATGCTTATGAAAATTTGTTCTTAATATCAAAATTCAAAAAATTTGCCTGGTCAAAAAAGAAAGCCTGCTACTAAAAAGAAAAAACTTCCCGGTGAAATCAAGCCCATGCTCGCAACCTTGGTGGATAACCCTTTTGACGAAGAAGGCTGGCTCTATGAAATAAAATGGGAAGGTTATCGCACCATAGTGTATTTGAACGATGGTGAAGTGGAAATGAAATCAAGAAACAATAAGTCCTTTAATGAAAAATTTTATCCTGTTTATGATGCTTTAAAAAAATGGAAAATTAGTGCAGTGCTTGATGGTGAAATAATCGTTGCGAATAAAAAAGGGATATCGGATTTCAGCAGCCTCCAGGGTTGGAGAAGCGAGGCTGACGGAGAACTGTTATTATTTGTATTCGATGTTCTATGGCTCGATGGTAGTGATTTAACGATGTATCCATTAATAAAACGAAAAGAAATTTTAAAAGAAATGATGCCGTCAATAGATAATGTGAGGTTCAGCGAAAGCTTTACTGACGGAGCTACCGAATTTTTTGAAGTGGCCAGGAAACTGCAACTGGAAGGCATTATCGCCAAAAAAGAAAATAGTAAATACTATCCGGGAGTACGATCAAAAGAGTGGCTAAAAATAAAAACCGGTAAACGGCAGGAGGTAATCATCGGTGGATATGCGCGAAATAAAGGCAGTAAGAAACCTTTTAGTTCATTACTGGCAGGCGTACACGAACATGGCGGGCTACAATATATAGGAAAAATAGGAACGGGCTTTTCAATCAACCTTCAAAAGGAAATGATGAATCAGTTTAAGCCTTTGATAATTAAGAAGAGCCCATTCACAATCACTCCGGATATTAATAAACCATCGCGCTTCCGACCCGATCCACCCACGGCAACAGCTACATGGCTTAAGCCTGAACTGATCTGCGATGTTTCCTATGCAGAAATGACCTCCGATGGTGTAATGCGGCATCCTTCCTTCGAGGGAATGCGTGAAGATAAAAGTCCTGTCGAAGTGACGAAGGAAAAAGAAAAAGCTGCCGAACAAATAATTCATCACCCCGAACCAGTTGTAAATAAAAAGAAAGCGGGAAGGGATAGCTCTAAAAATAAAGTATCAGGGAAACAAAGTGCTGAACTTACTTCCCATTTGCTTCACGTTGTGGAACATACTACACGCAAGAGCCTTTTGAATCCAAAAGATAAATCACAAACAAGAAGTATCAACGGTCGCGACATTACTTTTAATAATCTTAATAAGATTTATTTTCCAAAAGGTAAAGTAACGAAGCGCGATGTAATAAATTATTATTATCTCGTTGTTCCCTACATGTTGCCTTATATGAAAAACAGGCCGCAAACTTTAATTAGATACTCCAATGGTATTGACGGTAAATCCTTTTATCAAAAAGATGTAACAGGAAAAGTGCCTGGATGGGTAAAACAGTTTCCTTAAAGCAGCGAACGTGGTGGCAATCGAAATTTTTTTGTGTGTACCAGTGAGGCGAGCCTGCTGCTAATCGCATCTATGGGAGGTTTGGAAATGCATCCATGGAGCATCTCTGTACAAAACCCTGATAATCCCGATTGGTGTATTATTGATCTTGATCCATCTTCAAAAACGACTTTTGACCAGGTGATACTTGCGGCGCAAACAACAAAGAAAATCCTGGATGCTGTAAATGTTCCTTCTTATTGTAAAACCTCATGTGCAACGGGACTGCATATTTATATTCCATTAGGAGCTAAATATTCTTATGAACAAAGTAAGGAATTTGCAGGGGTGCTTGCAAAGATAATCCACAAGGAAATTTCTTCTTTTACCAGCATAGAACGATTAATAGACAAACGGGATAATAAACTCTATATTGACTTTCTTCAAAACCGTCCCCACGCTACTCTGGCCGCTCCCTATTCTCTACGTCCCAAGCCAGACGCTACAGTAAGCATGCCGCTTCATTGGGAGGAAGTAAGAAAGGATTTAAAGATAAATAATTTCACCATTTTTAATGCCGCCGAACGCGTAAAGCTAATGGGTGATATTTTTAAAGGGGTGTTAGGCAATGGAATTAATCTAAAAAAAACAATAAAAAATATAGAGAAAACCTTTGGCAAACAAAATCCGCATAAATCTCTAGGCTTTTGAGTTTGGTTGATCAAAACCACTACATTGCAATACGAGGATATATCGCCGAAATTAAAAAATAAAAATGCCCGGACATTGAACCTGGTCATTTCAAATCAGTGAAATTTTACGCAGAAAAAATACGTAATGATAGACACCTGTAACAAACGTTGTAACCACCGATTTCATATCGGTGAAGGCTGCTAGACCTGCTTTCAGTTATTTATCAGCACCCCCTGTATTGTCTTCATTTTTTCAATATCGTTAAAATAACATCTTCATAAAAAGTCCAATTCTATATTTACAATAGGTAGGCATTTTTTATAAGGAAAGCAAAGAATCTAACTGCATCCCCTTAATCTTTTAACAGTAAAAAAGCAACATTAAAAAGAAACAGAAAGAAAATTTTTTTGAGCGCTTTGCTAATAAAGTTACAATAGCAACAGGTAGTAACTCTGCCATTCTTATGGCCTTTGGCCTTGTAGTAGTTTGGGCAGCAACCGGCCCTATTTTTAATTATTCTGAACCCTGGCAGCTCGTTATAAATACCGGTACTACAATTATAACTTTCCCGATGATGTTCCTTTTTCAAAAATCTCAAAATAAAGAATCAATAGCTGTACAGTTAAAGCTTAAGGAAATCGTGGCTGCAAATGAATTGGCGATTAACCGCATGATGGATGTCGAGGATTTAACCGAGGATGGGCTAAAGGCAATTAGAAAATATTATTCGAAGTTGAAAAATATGGCCAAAAATGAGGATTCCCTTCAAAAATCACATTTCATTGAGGAAGCCAAAAACCGACACAGCATTAAAGAGCAGGCGCGGCGCCGCACATCTAAAGTTTCGAAAACAAACAAATAACGCCGGTAATAAGTCAGGAATTATTCAAGCAAGGATTTTTAAAATAAACTACGGATTATTAGATGACTATAACTTTATTTATAATTAGTTCCGTGCTTTAAGGACCACCCTAAGCAATAAATAAAATCGGTACTTATAAAAATAATACTTGCTTAGAATTAATTAAGAATGGGAAAGTGTATGCCCGATATTGATCTTAGTAAGATTGGGACGAAACAGATAAAAATAAGAACAGGCATATTGCTACTGCATAAATGCACCTAAGAAAACCTGATTTCATGAAGGAAGTATTTTTATAAATTTCTCTCTCTCTATCGTTAATAATAAATAATAATTAAAATTGACAAGATACATTTTTAAAAGCAATTTTATTTTTTCTTACTTATTTAGGAAACAAGAAATTAGTTCAGACGAAAAAGGGGGCCCCTCTATAATTTTATTTACTGCTAAAGGTTTTTGGCTGATAATCTTTCTCACTTTTTTTTTCGTTTGCACTGTAAGCTTTTCTCAAAATTTGCATGAAAAAATTTCTCTCGTAATTGATAAGCCATCCTGATCGGTATGGATTATTGGTACTCGTTGACACTTTTTCAACCTACTTGTAAAAAACTAAATCTATTGATCCATTAATAATCCAACAACCACGAGATGATGCGGTGATTAAAATCATCGAGAGCCTCCCAATGAAATGCGTGGCCGTATCTTTCATATAGATGAAGGTGTGCATTTGGAAGATTGTTTGCCAATTCATTGGCCATCCATGGTGGTGTAAAAATATCTTCATGCCCGCCAATAACCAATGATGGTTGTTTTACCTTATGCAAGTCATCAATTACATTGTGTGTGATGCAGGCCATCGCCTGGCTTTGCAGCCCTTGCAAACTTTGCGGGTTAAAAGCCTGCGATGCCTCTACCCTGGCTTGACGGAGTGCATCAACATTTTCAGGATTATCCCAATAGCTTTTTGAAAATATAAGTAACTGAATATATAAGCTAAACTCTTCCGCTGTAAGCTTTTCTTTGCAGGAAATCATATTTGTAAAGATAGCCCGGGCTTTTGCGTCGCATTTTGCCCAGGGGCACATAAAAACACATGAGCTTATTTTATGAGAATGATGTATGGCAAGTTGCTGCGCAATAATGCTTCCCATCGAGCATCCAACCACTCTTACTTTTTCTACTTGCAAGGCATCGAGCAATCCGGCGTGATCATCTGCCATCTGCCTTGATGTGTATGGTCCCCGTGGCACATCAGATAATCCAACACCCCGGTTATCAGGCATAATACATCTGAACTTTTTTTTCCAGGAAACAACATGCTTCTCCCATACAGAACCCGGGGCGGTTATGCCCATTATCAATAATAAAGGATCACCTTTGCCTTCTTCTTCATAATACATTCTTATGCCGTTAGTAGTTACGTAGGGCATGTGTTATTTTATTAGTGGCCATAATGTTTCTTTTATCCAGCGCCCGTCGTGGGTTGTTACTCCATTGGGATCATCCAGTGCTTCTTTGCCCTCGTCTTCACAGATTATCCATCCGTTGTAGTTTATTTGCTTTAGCCATTTTGTTATTGATAAAAAATCAACTTTGCCATTGCCCATCAATGCAAATTCCGGCATTCCATCCCAATCTTTATAATGAACATGATTGATAAGTGATGCATACTCTGTCATCTTTTTTAAAGGATCCATCCCGGCATTTATTATATGGCCCACATCAGGTGTCCATCCTACAGTTTTTGTATGTAAAGCATCCAATATCACCGAATAATCTTCTTCCGTGCGGGTAATAGATGTATGCGGAGAGTTTGGATGAAAGGTGCACGGTACACCGTTGTCTGCAGCCCTCAATGAAATTGCATTCACAATATTAACCAATCTCTTACGCCTCTCTTTAATGTCGTGCCTCCCCGTGGGTAACTGAACCATACAAAGGAAAGCTCCGTAAAAATGTTTTAATAAATCGATTGTGTGATTGGCGGCTATCAGTTCTGCTTCACTTTCCTCAACTCCATTCCATTCAAGAACAAGAGAAATAGCGGCTAGCTTAATATTATTACGTTCTAATTTTATTTTTAACCGGGTAGGATCATTTAAATCTCCCATCCAAAAATGGATTGGCTGAATACCTGTAAATCCTGCTGAAGCGATAACTTCAATCATTTCTCCTAACCTTCCTTCATACGTTTTACCATTGTTGTGCATGAACCAGGTATATACTTCGGAACCAAATTGAATTTCGGATGTAACGTCCATGTGACTATTAATTTGATGATAAATTTAGCGAATGATAAACGATAGCTGTTTTCCCAGGTTAGGTTATTTACTGCCTTGCTAATTTTTTGATTAAAGATTGATGTTGCATAAAAGTAAATATTAGTGCTCAATTAAATCTTCTCTAATTGTCCAAAATTGATATAGTTGGGGCTGAGATATGAATGAATAAATTATCACGATAAGCGGTAGAAACTCTTCGCCAACCGATATAGGTATTTTTACATGGTATGTTGCAATTGTTTTCATTCATTCACATTCACATCATAATTTTCGCTGCAACGTGGTAAGCTGAAAGCAATAATACCTAATTTTTTTTATACAATAAGCTATCCATCTCGCCTTGCGACGGTGTTGGCGAATTGAATCCATTTTTCGGTACCTGTATTTTTGCAGACCACATAATTGCATTGAGTACGAGTTTACGATAATCGTCATTCATCCAATTTCTGTGCATGTGTCCCCCGGTAAATCCAAAGCCTCGTCCCCCCTCGGGGGGCTCAAAACTCCATGCCATTATTTGCGGAATGCCTTTGTCAACATCAGCACGAACGAATGCATTGTTTTCATGTGGGCCATCAGGTCGGTCTAAAGTTGATTTCGGGGGCAGGTCAACTAATATCGGCGTCACATCTTTCATATTTTCCGGAAAGCGCATATGGTAATACCATTCGTCATCTATTGAAAAAGGTTTTACGCCTCTTGTAATTTCATTTTTTGGCAGCTTATCAAATGTTGGCGTCCAATATGGGTTCACTGACCAGTAAGCTTCAAAATAGCCACCTAGCCAATCTAAATAATAATTTCCCAGTTCACCTTTTGGTATCTCAACAGCATAATGCAGCAATACAATTCCTACTCCCTTCTTCATTAACTTGTCCATCTCCTGCATGTGAGGAATGATCATGTGGCCGTTTCCGCCATCGGCGTATATAACAATCGTTTTTGCATCGTCAAGTGCAGTGGGATCAGTTGGCCATTCGCCATCGTACACCACAGCCTCAACATTGTTTGCATTTTCATTCAGCATTTTCGCAAGCAGCCTGCAGCCGCCTCTATACTCATGCTCGCCACTGCCATGGCTCGCTGGTCCTGCAATGAATACAATTTTATTTTTTTGATTTCCGCTGCTTTCAATTTTTGACGAATTTTTAGAAGGATTGCAGGAAATAAAAAAGATCGCAGCTGTACAAAAAATAACAAAGGAAATATTCTTGACTCGGCTCTGCAAGAGTTTAATATTCATTTTTAAAATTTAAGATGATTATTTTCTAGTCAGTGTTTTCAAATATTCTACAACGTCAGCAATCTCCTGGTTTGATAATGATTCAGACATTTCCGGCATAAGTGATTCTGGCAATTCCTTTATATTTTTTTTGCATCATTGATTTGAATTTGCTGAATCAGTCTTGCTAAAGATAATTCCTGTAGCCTTAGTTCCGTTTTTTAAATTTATCAGTGATGTTTTATAACCAAACGAAATTGCGGCCTGCATCCGTTTCAAGACGCTGCTTTTTTTGAGAAACATATGCAGTAAAAAAACGATCCCACTGCCGGTCGGCACCTATTCCAAGACCTTCAAGATACAATTTGTCGTTCCCCTGGCACTGCCTAGCAAGTGCCGCATATTGATTTTGCTGACATGGATTTTAAAATGAGGATTTACAATAAAACAAATCTACCCAAATTGCTCCTTTAGAAACGCTACACCTTTACTCGCGATCACTTGCTGCGAAGGTTCAAATTTGCGCCAGATGGAAGCAGCCTTGGCGATTACCTTTACATCCTGTGTAAAAGATTCAATAACTACATCTCCATTATAATTAATTGTCTTAAGTGCATCAATGATCTTGTCCCAATTTATCTGGTCGCCTCCAGGCGTACCGCGGTCGCAACCACATGCGTGAAAATGCCCTAACTTTTTACCCGCAGACAATATCGCCTTTGCAGGGTCCTTTTCTTCAATGTTCATGTGGTAAGTATCGAGATGTAGCAATAAAGAATTACTGCCCACATCTTTAATCATTTTCAAGGCTTGTGCTGCGGTATTTATGAAATCTGTTTCATAACGATTGAGTGGTTCGATAGCCAGGTTCACACCTACTTTTTCCGCATATGCCGAAAGATCTTTCAGGTGTTCCACTACTGTTTGCCATTGCTGTTTGTAATCTTCTGCAGCCACTGGACCCGCCCGCCCTACTGTTGAATACAATGGACCTGCCAGGACGGTGCAACCTACCTGGGGCATAACATCAATAATGCTTTTCAAATATTTGATGGCACCTTGTTGGGCTTTTTTGCTTCCGCGAAGATCGCGTCCGGAGCCCATTGCGGCGCATATAGAGCCGCAGACAAGACCATTTTTATCCAATGCCTTCTTCACCGCGGGTGCGTCGATGTCGCCTGCATTCTCCAAAGCAATTTCCACCGAATCAAATCCCCATTTTTTGAATTTTGCAAACAATGAAGTGTCCTTTGTGGTGAAAGGAGAACGAAATAAAAACGTGTTAATTCCAAATCTCATTTTTTTTTATTTTATGTTTTGAAAAATTCTAAGCGATCGATCTCAGTTAGTATAGAGCTAGTGCTAATCATGATAAATATAGTCTAACCTTCCTCATTATCATTTTGTGTGCAACAAAAATTTTAAAAGAGCATCAAAATCCTTCTTAGCAATAGTGTTCCTAAACTGGTCGGGCATTAAAGTATATTTTAATGATATTTTGTCTTTAGTATCAACTTTAAGGTGTGCATCTGGAAGATCCGGCTACGTATCAGTTTTATCTTTTCGTCAGGATTATCTGCAATTAAACCCACGAACTTACCTGATGAAAGTGAAGCAATTTTTAGATGCAGTTATTGCATTGTCCAATTGTTTGGAATGGCTGAGAGAAGTATCCGTTCGATTAGGCTGATGCATGGATACTGTTCTAATATAATTGCTGAGGCTTCGTTCTGTTGTTTTCAATTAATTTTATAGAATAATATACTTAGGCTGCAATAGCCTTTAAATACTGATAGTTTATTGTTTTCCCAATAGTTGTTTTTTGCATCAAATTAAGTACAATTGGTTTTGTCATTGAACGCCTGTTTGTTCTAAAACAATACTGGTCCAAATAACTTTGTAAGTGCTTGTCACTGAACTTATGGTGGATACCTCGCAAAGCACTTTTCAAGTTTATAATCTGCTGGTGCATTTCCAAAAAACTTTCACCTTTCATAGATTTTACTTGTTTGGCATTCGTGAATTTTTCTTTCAGCTTATCATACGTCGGATATTCATCCGTTACGTGGGGTGGTGTTGCTGTTGATACTCTTTGCTAACATGTCTATCTGCGAGGTAAATGTATTTATTTGCCTGGCAGTAGCTGCTCTATCAGGCATCGCTTTATTTATGTATGCCCCTAGCCGGGTTTAAAAGAAATCGAGTAGGTAGCCATTAGTTGGCTACTTGTCCTCTCACACCACCGTGCG
>JBKJRY010000264.1:0-13112 GCA_046593045.1 Chitinophagaceae bacterium
GGGCTTTTTCTATCATTTGTAGATACTGCTCCCAGGTATTTCCTCACAACCCTATACACATATTTAGCATAAAGTTTATTTCCTTTTTCGTTTACAAGCAGCGAATCAACTTGTTGGGCATTATGAAATTGCTTTTTAGCGACAATATAATCACCTATTTCATTAAGTAATTTATTATCTGCAGGAATTATTCTTTCCTTATTCCCTTTACCTAACACTTTAATAATGCTGTTACTATTATCCACCTGCGATTCCTTTAAGTTAATGAGTTCACTTAGCCTGACTCCGGTATTATAAAAAATCCGTAAAAGCAACCAGTCAGTTCTTCCCTCCCACGTTTCAGGGAAATCAATAAATTGAAACAATGTATTAATATCTTTTTGCTCAATAAATGAAGGAAGTCTTTTGCTGATTTTAACGGAATTAATTACAGATACCGGATTTGATGTAACACTTTTTATTTTAACCTGGTATTTGAAAAATGACTTTAGAGACGAAATTTTACGATTAATCGTCCTGGATGCTAATTTATTTTCTTTTAATGCCGCAAGCCATGAACGAACGATAGATGGCGTAATATCCGGAAGTTTTACATAATTATATTGAACAATTACAAAATCGAAAAAGGATGAAAGGTCATTTTCGTATGAAAGGATGGTATTTTGCGAATACCTTTTTTGAAAAGTAAGATAATTAAGAAATCCCTGTATTGGATATGTTTCAGTTATATGCATAAAAAAACCGGTAGCGTAAAGTTAAGGAACCCTGGCTATCCGGTATATGATTATATAAATTAGAAATTTTACTACACTTCTATTTTTCCACTGTCGATTTGTTGCTTGTAAACTGCTTTTAAAACCTCGTGACGACGCTTTACTGATGGCTTGGTAAAAGCCTGGCGCTCACGTAACTGTAGTAACGTACGGCTTTTTTCAAACTTTTTCTTGTACTTTTTGAGTGCTTTATCAATATTTTCGCAATCTTTTGAATCAATAATCAGCATAAATTTTCCTTTTATTTTTTTAAGGAATGCGAAGATAAAGTAAATTTTTAAAAGATAAATACACAAAGCTATTTAAATCTTAAAAAAAAGTAAAGAAATAAAACACTCATTATGTTTACAGGAATTATCGAAGGTTTGGGCATTTTGCAGGAAACTGTTGAAAAAGGATCAAACAAAACGTTTTTCATTAAAAGTGATATTGCTTCAGAGATGAAAGTTGATGAAAGCATTTGTCATAATGGTGTTTGCCTCACGGTTGAAGATATTAACAACGATATTTATAGGGTGACTGCCATAAAAGAAAGTCTTGATAAAACAAATATTGGTACCTGGAAAACGGGCGAATCAATCAATCTTGAACGCTCCATGAAAATGAATGGGCGGCTTGACGGCCATATTGTACAGGGACACGTTGATAGCACTGCCACATGTATAGCAATAAAAGATACTGATGGAAGCCTTGAATTTACATTTGAATTTGATAAAAAGTTTGGCGGCCTTGTTATTGAAAAAGGATCCATTTGCATAAATGGAATTAGCCTCACGGTTTTTAATCTTGGAGTAAATACATTTACAGTGGCAATTATACCTTACACATACATGCATACCAATATGCAATATTTAAAAACCGGGATGAAAGTAAATATTGAGTTCGATATGATTGGCAAGTATGTCAGCCGCCTGCAATCACTTCGATAATTTTTTTACTGCTTTAAATTGACCAACTTCAATAATGCACCGTCGCAATAATTTTAATTTTTTACGAATTTTTGCGGCAATCCTGGTAGCAGTAACTCATTCTTATGCTATCACTGGTAATGCGGACAATGAAATGCTTTATCAACTTAGCAATGGAAAAATTTATTTGTCCTCGGTAGGATTATACATCTTCTTTTTTACAAGCGGTTACCTCGTAAGCTTAAGTGCCGCTAATTCTAAATCTCCCCGGATATTTTTAAAAAAGCGAATGTTAAGGATTTACCCCGCATTGGCAACAGTTGTAATTATAAGCGTCTTTGTCGCCGGACCATTATTAACTAAGTTTAGCCTGAAACAATATTTTACTGACGCCGATACCTGGAAATATTTATGGACTTCATCAGGTTTCAAAATCAGGTTTAGATTGCCGGGGGTTTTTGAACAACCCGGATTTGCAATGGCAGGGTTTAATGGCTCTTTATGGAGCATAAGTCTCGAACTAGAATTATATACCCTGTTATTTATATTGTCACTATCAGGGATTTTTAAAAACAAGCGATGGTTAATCGTGATTTTTATTATCCTGCTTGGTTTTTCTTTAGTGTTAACCAATTTAGGCCGGCAGTTACCATTAATGCCCAACCAGAAAAATATGCTTCTTGCTACAGCCTTCTTTTTCGGAGGCCTTTTGCAAACCGGGTTTATACCAAAAAAATATTTTCCATATTTATTATTGCTAAGTGGCCTGTCTCTTTTCTTAAAAATATTGGGGATAATATCAATTAATTTCTTGATTGATGAAGTAATATTTTTTAGCCTCGCAACTTATTTTATTACTTTTAGCAGGAAATTTAATGTTTTAATTAAAAATGATATTTCTTATGGTATGTACATTTATACATTCCCTTTACAACAACTATTTTTTCAGCTATCCGGCTTCAGTCAACCTGTAATGGTGAATCTTTTTTTGTCGCTTGGATCTTCTTGCATACTGGCATTTCTTTCGTGGATATACATTGAGAAGCCTGCGTTAAAATACAAAAGTCAGTTATCATAAACACTTGTATTCTTCATAGCCGAGCTAATAGCACTATCCATTATCCTCTCAGCATAAGGCCGTGAAATATCGTTTAACTCTTCAATTTTCGACTGGATCAAGTCTTTATCTTCCATTGTAAGCGCAAGTTGCAAAGCCTGCATAGCATTGGCAGTATTGATCATTTCTTCCTGGGATAGATTGGCTGCATTCTTTTGAATAAATTTTTCGGTAGTCTCTAAAAGCTGCTCACCTTCAGTCCGCACCTCAAGTAGAGCTCTTGAAGCTATATCATCTTTCGCATGTGTTATTGATTCCAATAACATTTTTTCTACGGCTTCATCTGTCAACCCATATTGCGGTTGCACTTCTATACTTTGCTCAACACCGCTCCTGAGTTCTTTCGCTTTTACAACCAAAATACCATCAGCATTAATTAAAAAAGTGACTTCCACTTTTGGCAAACCAGCAGGCATTCCCGGTATTGAAGTGAGATTGAATTCTGCTAATTTCCGGTTATCTTTTACCAGGTCTCTTTCTCCCTGGTAAACGGATATTTTCATTCCGCTCTGCCCGTTAACCTGTGTGGTATACTGCCGCGAAGCAGTGGAAGGTATTTTTGAATTTCTTGGAATCAACACGTCCATCAAACCGCCGCGGGTTTCTATTCCAAGTGAAAGTGGTGTAATGTCAAGCAACAGAAAATCTTTATTATTTCCGGCTAAAATATCCGCCTGTATCGCGGCACCCAGCGCTACTACTTCATCAGGATTTACCGTATTATCCACTGGCCTACCGAAAAAATCTGAAACACTTTTAACGACGAGCGGAACTCTTGTTGAGCCACCAACCATTACAACTTCCTGTATGTCGGAAGCAGGGATTCCGGCATCTTTCAAAGCGCTTTTGCAAGAAACAATTGTTTTATCAACAAAGGGCTGAATCAGTAATTCAAATTCTTTGTTGGAAATTTCAAGTTTTGTTTCATTAATAGCGGCCGAGAATTTTTCATTTGAAGAAAGAAATATTTTAGCTTCTTCTGCCTTCAAACGAAGCGATTGCGAAAGCTCTTTATCTTTTTGAATATCCTTTTCGTTTAACCCTGCCTGTTGTATCCAGAATTTTACAATGGCATTATCAAAATCATCGCCGCCCAGGTAGGTATCTCCATTTGTAGAAAGCACATCGAACACACCATTACTTATCTTCAAAATTGAAATATCGAAGGTACCTCCTCCAAGATCATATACTGCAATCGTTTTTTCTTCCTCTTTATTTAAACCAATACCATAAGCAAGGCTTGCAGCTGTTGGTTCGTTTATTATACGCAATACATCAAGCCCTGCAAGCTTCCCTGCATCACGGGTTGCCTGTCTTTGAGCATCATTAAAATAAGCGGGAACTGTAATTACGGCTTTATTTACGGGAGTTTTTAAGATATGTTCGGCCCTGTGCTTTAACTCTTTTAGGATGAATGACGAAAGCTCCACTGGCGAATAAAACTTATTTCCCACCTGCACCTTTACAAGACTTTCAGTACCGTCATCAATAATTTTGTAGGTAAAAAAAGAATTGCGCTCTTTCAGATCATTATAAGATTTTCCCATTAACCTTTTCGCAGAAAAAATAGTATTGTGGGGTTCTGTCAACAGGAATCCTTTTGCTTCTTCACCTACACTTATTTCTCCTGCATCGTCGAAATGTATAATTGATGGGACTAAAGATGCACTGTTATGTTCTTTCAATGCAACGGCCTCTTTTGTATCGGGGTGTATTATTGCAATTAAGCTATTCGTGGTTCCCAAATCAATGCCCACAATTATTTCATCCTGCTGTAGTGTTCCTGTTGCTATATTTATTCCAACCTTTGCCATTCGTATTTTCTTTTTTGCAAAAATAACGAATTAAAAAAGGGTGAATTTTCCTGGTTGCCTTCATTATCCCAACCCAAACTCCTGGTGCCTGTCCGGAATCTCTACATCTGCAAATCCCTTTCCTATAAGACGATTTTTGAAATCTACCTGCACATCGTACTCTCCGTGCACTAAAAATAATTTTTTCACCTGCTTAGGATCCTGGCACGCGAGCCATTGACAGAGATCATTGTAATCGCCATGGGCGCTCATGCTTTTTATCTCGCCAATTTCGGCATGTACTTCATGCGGCTGTCCAAAAATACCCACTTCATTTGGATGATGTTTTAATCTTCCACCCAAAGAATTGGGTTCACAATATCCCGTGAGAAGTATTGAATTACGGCTGTTTTCGATATTATTGCTGATATGATGTTTAACCCTTCCCGCATCGGCCATTCCACTTGCTGAAATGATGACGCAAGGCTCATTGAGAAAGTTTAAAGATTTACTTTCTTCAACACTTTTCACAAATTTTAATCCTTTAAAATTAAACGGATCATGATCACTCTGTAATAGTTTTTGAATCCGGCTATTGAAATATTGAGGATAGCTTTCTATTACGTGTGTTGCCTCCAGGCTAAGCGGGCTATCAACAAAATATTTCAGGGCCGGCAGCCTGTTCTCATTTTCAAGTTGGTTCAATGCAAATAAAATTTCCTGTGTGCGGCCCACGCTAAAAGCCGGCATTATCAGCTTTCCTTTTCTTTGCAGGCAGGTTTTTGTGATCCAATGTAAAACATCATCCGCGGTTCCGGTAACCTGGTCATGTAATTTATTACCATAAGTAGATTCCATAATTATATAATCTGCCTGTGGAAAAACCTCGGGTGATTTTAATATTACATCACGATACCTGCCGACATCTCCTGAAAATGTTAAGCGCGTTTCCTTACCGTTCTCAATAATTTTTAAATGCACTGTTGTGCTTCCAATAATATGGCCGGCGTCCAAGTACATGAATTGAACATGCTCGTCAATGGCAAACCATTTTCCATAATCAACCACCACAAAATGCTGAATCGCTTTCAATGCATCGGCCATTTCATACATCGGGCTTACGTAAGGCAACCCCTGAGCCGCACGTGTTTTATTCAAAAATTTTAAGTCATTCTCCTGTATACCTGCGCTATCTTCCATAAGAATTGCAGCGAGGTCTTTTGTAGCAGGTGTTGCAAAAATCTTTCCGGAGAAACCTTCTTTTACAAGTTTTGGAATCAGCCCGCTATGATCGATATGGGCATGTGAAAGAATTAAAAAATCCACTTCGGAAGCAGTGAAACCAAACTCCCGGTTCAGCCCATCGGTTTCGCTTCCCCTGCCTTGAAACATGCCGCAATCCAATAAGTATTTTTTACCATTCTTCAAAGTGAGTAAATGCTTGGAGCCGGTAACAGTGCGGGCCGCCCCGTGAAATGCTATTTTCATAAATAATATTTATTTGATGAAGGTATGAATCTAAAAGTGATTAGGGTTTCCGTGAATGATGATCAAATCATTTTTTTACTTTGAAGGACCATGTAAATAAAAATTCAGCAACCAGTTCACCATTGTTGTTTTTTCCAGTCGTCTTTACTTTTATCGCTTCCCCCTTTTTTGTTACATAGGCAACATCAACAGTCTGTGAAATTTTAACGCCTTCCTCGCACGTAAAAAAAGTCGTTTCGGTAGCTTTTTTAAAATAAACCGCTTCCATCGTTGTCAGCAACATGGAGGCTGCAGGAAATCTTTTATAAGTATTACTCATAGCTAAAAGGCCGGTACTCATTTCCGCAGCCATTGCCAAAGAAGCAAAATAGGTAGAACGAAAAGGATTTTGCGTAAGCCATTTGAAAGGCACAGAAGTAATGCATTTTCCTTCGTCAATTTTTCTCACCCTTACTCCTGAAAAGAAAGCGGCAGGAAGTTTATATAATAAAAACATCCCGAATTTGAAAGGATTGTTTGCCAGTTTGAAAAATTGTTTTTGTGAAGAGTTCATCCTGTTGGTTTAAATAGTTTAGGAGATATACTTACTTAACAAATAGCTGAGTTATTCATAAGAGTATTTTATTCAAATTGAATAGTAAAAGGAAATCTATTCTAATCACATCGTACATCTCACACTGTACATTGTTCCAGCTATTTCCCCTTTTCTAAAATTTCAAATTGCCTGCTTAAACTTTCTCCATTTTCATCCACAATAGTAAGCAAATGTTTTCCGGGAGCGGGGCTTAATGCCATTTGATGATAATTTATCGTTGTCCCAATAAATTCATCATCGAGGTGCCAGAAAATTTTACTGCCAGGCTTTCTGTGTGTGGCTGTAAAAACTGTTTTTCCCCGGCTGCCATCTATTTCCAAGGGCACATATATTTTAGCATCCTGCTGGGGATATACCAACTCCATCTGCCTTCCGGTATTTGTGAGATCACAGCCGGCCTTTAAAGGTGGCAGAGGTCTGTAATCATGATTTTTTTGCCTGTAATACCACTCCATAGCAGGTGTTAAAACAAACCAGCTTTGATGGATCATATTTGCGGGTGATTCGCAACTTTCATCTACGCGATAAGCGCCTGTTGCATCAAGGTGAATTAATTTATGATAGGCACATAACGGTGCCCTATAGCCGTTTTTAGAAACCATTAGTGTATCAACATCCGGGCAATCAACATTAGCCCTGTAACCACTTTGCCTGCATACAGGTATAAATGAAAAATTATTTTGCGGCTTTGTAAACCATTTCGATGAAGGCAGCTCCCTGAAAATATCAAACATGATTGGCGCGGATGTTTGCACACCAATAAGGCCCGGCCTTCCTTCACCATCGGTGTTTCCCGTCCATACAGCCACCGCATATTTTGAAGTAACGCCAATTGCCCATGCATCCCTGAATCCAAAGCTGGTTCCGGTTTTCCAAGCAATTCTTTGCGACGAAGAAAATTGTTGCCACAACCCTTCTTCACCCGGCCGCATTACTTCTTCCATTGCCTGGAAAGTAAACCAGGTTGATGTTGCATCTAAAGAATTGATAGCATCGCCTTTTGTTGTTGTCTTTATTTCTTTTTTGTTTACAAAATAGTTTGGCGAATGAAAATCATCTTTCAAAGCAAGCCCCTTATTTTTCACCTGGTGATTTAACGTTCTCGCCATACCCGCGTAAATTCCGGCAAGATCCCACATGGTCACCTCGCTGCCTCCGAGTATCAATGAAAGCCCGTAATTATCCGCAGGGCGATTAAGCGTTGTCGTACCAAGCTGTTTTAGCAAATCATAAAACCGCTGGTATTTATATCGCTGCAAAAGTTTTACTGCCGGAATATTCAAAGAACGGGCAAGCGCCATTGATGCAGGCACAGCTCCGTCATATCCAAGATCAAAATTTTGCGGTGTATAGCCGCCGATTTGTGTGGGTATATCCGGAATTAATGAATTTGGCAAAATCATTCCATCAGTAAACATGGCAGCGTACAATATAGGCTTGAGTGCACTTCCCGGGCTCCGGGGCGCTTTTATTACATCAACATCACTTTCAAGTTCCGGTTCCTTCGGGTTATAAATATTTCCTACATAGGCTAATGCATTCCCGGTTTCAACATCCAGTACAAGTGCACAGGCATTATTAATTCCATTTCCCTTTAATACGTTGTGGTGCTGATCCAGTATAGCCGTCACATTTTTTTGAAGATTAATATCAATTGTTGTTGTAAGCCTCGTGGAAAGTTCAGTGTTTCTTCTTACATCTTCTTTATATCGCTGCAGCAAATGTGGAGCTACCCGCGGCAATGGCACAGGGTTCCCCGGAAGCGGTTCCAGTTTTGAAAGGTAACAGGTAGCATCGTCCAGGATTTTATTTTTCAAAAGTTTATCGAGCAATGCATTTCTTTTTTTCAATAGTACATCCCGGTTCTTACCAGGATGCACCAGTGCCGGTGCATTCGGCAGTACAGCCAGTGCCGCCATTTCACCCCAGCTTAACTTTTCAGGGCTACGCCCAAAATATCTCCAAGATGCCGCATCAAGGCCGACAACATTACTTCCGAACGGCGCTTCGGAAGCATACAATGCCATGACCTGGCTTTTAGAATAACTGCATTCCAGGCGTATTGACAGAATGCTTTCAACAATTTTTTCCCATATATTTCTTTTAGTTTCATGCCGGCTTAATCGTATAACCTGCATCGTGAGCGTACTGCCTCCCTGCACAACTTCTTTACTCCTGGCATTTTTTAAAGCTGCTCTTGCAAACGCGAAAACATCAACGCCCGGATGATCATAAAATCTCTTATCTTCAAAAGTCGTGATACATTTTATAAATTTCTCCGGCACATTTTCATCGTAAGGAAAACGCCATTGGCCGTCCGAAGCAATAGATGCATTTAAAAGATTTCCATCTTTGTCTTCAATTACAAAGCATGTGGGATCATTAAATAATTTAGAAGGAAGTGTGAACCAAAACCAGGTTAATAAAGCAACTGCAACTGTAAAGAAGATTTTTATTTTGAGAGGGATTTTTGACATTATAATAAATACTGTGTTGAAACTTGCCTGTAACTTTCAGCAATAATTTTATTGGTGGGATATTTTTCCATCAAATTTTTCTTTTGCAGCTACCAATGCATTATGAAGTTTTTGTTGCAATAGTTTTTTAGAAGGAAGGCTCGTATAATATTGAGCTACTCTTATATTTCCTTTGTCAAGTTCAAGAAGTTCTATATGTTCATCTGCCTTGTCTGCACATAAAATCAGTCCTATCGGCATGTTTTCATTTTCCTTCTTTTCGTATTTTGTGAGCCAGTTAAGGTATAGTTCCATTTGCGATTTATAAGCAGTTTTGAATTTGCCCAGCTTTAGGTCAATCGCAACGAGTCTCTGTAACTGCCTGTTATAAAAAAGCAAATCAATATAATAATCTTCACCATCTACCTGTATTCTTTTTTGCCTTGCCAGGAAAGCAAAGTCATTACCCAACTCAATGATAAACCGTTGCAGGTAGGATATGATGGACGATTCAAGGTCTTTCTCGCTAAAGGTATCCTGCAAGCCTAAAAAATCAAGAAGATAAGGATCCCTGAAAAACAAGTCTGATGAAACTCTTTGTTTATTACCCAACGCAGTAAGCTCCTTCCGTATAAGTGCTTCCGGATTTTTAGAAAGAGCAGTGCGCTCATAAAGCATGCTGTTTATTCTTTCTCTTAGCTGCCGCACACTCCATCTTTCATTCCGGCATAACTGCGTGTAGAATTCTCTTTGCAAGCTATCCTTTATGTAAATCAATTCTTTTAAATGCGACCAGCTTAATTCTCCCGACAGTGTAGAGATAATTTTTTCTTTAGGGAAAATCTCTACAGTGTAGAGACAATTCCAAAGTTGTTGTTTACTCCATCCGCGGCCATATTCTTCGGTTAGCTTTTTCGATAAGTTATCAATGATTTGATCCCCATACCCCGCTCTTTCGTTTTTAAGAATTTCGCTTTTTATCATTTTACCGATATTCCAATACAAAAGTGTAAGCCGCTGATTTACGGCAGTAGAAACTGCTATTTTACTTTCATCTACAAGGCGGCAAACAGCCGCGAATAAATGCTGTGTATTTAATTTTATATTGACAATTTTTGCCATAAATTCATTTCATTGTTCATGGCATATCTGGAAGAAGGGCAAGATGAAACAGCTATTTTTCAACAAATATTTTAAATCATCCTTTTAATTTTTTCATCTCTGTTTCTGATCTCAATTTCTTTGCATTAAGTGAGCTTACGATCTTTTTCCCGGATTTTGCTTCAATTGCTTTTCGTGTATCACCTGCAATGGTGCCTCCCTGTTGGGCGATTTTTTTATTGGCATCAAAAGTTTTCGGATCTTTTTCTTTACTGATCTCTGTAGTTGTAGCCTCCGCAAGCATGTTAAGCACAAGCTCAAGATTGGTCATATTATCTCTAAGGTTTTCCTTTTTTAGATTTTTATGCTGCTTGTATTGCTTCACTGTTTTACCGCTCCATCCCTGTGTAATTATATCAGTGAGCGTTGCAAATTGCTGCCCCTTTTTTACGCCACGGTTTTCCCATTCATCCGTTAATTCTTTTCTTACTTCAATACTTTTCAATCGTTGGTTAATCCATTCTTTACTATAGCCAAGTTTCAGATAATTTTCCATTGCCCTGTCTATACTTTTTTCAGGATCTTGAATTTCTTCAATTCTTTCAAAACCCGTTTTTGCAAGCCATTGTTTGAAAGGTTCGGCTTTAGGGGAAGGAATAGATTGAATAAGACGGAGTAAAGTTTCAGTATTTGCTACATCCGTTTCACGTAATTTACCATCAGGAGCTTCCATTTTCAACCGTACGATTTTTTCGTACGCTTCACTTCCTTCTGCTTGAAGTTTCTTTTTTAAATCACTCCAATATCGCTTAGGAATAGAACTACCGGTTAAAATTTCAATTACATCAACCACTGAAAAGAACCATTGCTCCCTTTCGCCATCCCAATGCGTTCTTACCTTTTTACTTTCAAATAGTTTGATGTTGTTCATGATAATTACGGGTTGGTATAAAATTCAAAAAAAGAAAGTTAGGAAATAAATATGATCAACCTAATTCTCCCGACAACGTAGAGATGATGTCAATGATACAATCACAAGTTGAACAATTGGCTAATACGCTCCTGAATTAAAAGATTTGAAACTATTCTCTGTGTTTTATTAAGTGTTTTACTAAGAACTTATTTTTTTAAATAATTTATCAACATCCCAATTGAAGGGGACAATATTATTATCTATCAAAATTTTTGGAGTAAGTGCATTATCCAAATTTTTAAAACGCATTGCAATAACGTCTTTTCTCTCTTCAATGGCTAATGTTATTTCCCAAGGGATCCACTTTCTGCTTTTATATGTATTCTCCCCAACCATACACAAGCACATTTCACATGATCGAATTTTGGGCCGAATGACACTTTTAATATAGTTGTCATCCTTACTTTCTATAGCCTCTCGTAACGATACATCATCCATTTCAAAGGTTACATTTTTGAATTCGGCCAAGCCTCTTAATGTGAATACTTTAAATTGATCTTCCCCACGAAACGAAATAAATATTTTGGCCATACTGCTAAATTATTATAATCATATTTTAATTGAAATAGATAAACTATTTTAGTCTAAAGAAGATAAATGTCGCCATCTATAAAAGATCTTCCGAAGATAATTAAAAGGCTTGAGCTTATTAAAAGCCTCATTTCACTAGAAGAGGAAGATGAAATAACTGCGCATGTTGCTAAACTACAACAGCTAATTTTATCACCCGAACTTGAAAGCCTTATTATTTATCTCAAAGAAAAATCATATAGCAAAGCTTCAGTTGCGATTGAAGTCTTCATTAATCAACATCATAACCTTACCATTTACAATGATCCGGAAATTGACGGATTAAAATTAGAAGCAAAATCATTAGAGGCAAGATTGAACAAATTATCCAATGAGAAAGCAGACCTGGAAAAATTAATTCATGAGTTTGGAATCAGGCATAATAAAGAATTAGGGGAACTGATTTTAAAGATTTTGAAATTCAGAAAGAATAGAGCCAAGGGAACACCAAAAGAAACTGAAGCAGAAGAGGATTATAAAAATTATAGCCAGGAATTTGAAATAAGCAAAAATGAAAAGATTGCTGACCTCACAGAAGAAGAACTGGTTGAAATAAAAAAGAAATACAGAAATGCCAGTAAGCTTTGCCATCCGGACGTAGTGAGTGAAGACCAAAAAGAATTGGCGGATAAATTATTTACTGAATTGAATGCTGCTTATGAACGGAATGATCTTGAAAAAGTGAAAGAGATTTTGAAAAACTTAGAGAAAGGAAACTTCTTTGTAAACAAGTCTGATGCTATTAATGAAAAACAATTAATGAAAGAAGAGATTGAAAAATTGCGGATCAAAATCAGGGAATTGCAGGAGCAGCTACAATTAATTAAAGAAAGCGATGCTTTTAAGACAATTAATGGTATTGATGATTGGGATATATATTTTGTAAATACCAAAGAAAAGTTAACCGAACAAATACAAGAATTGGAAAATGGAAAACTTTAAATTTGTAATAACTCAAATAATTTTTTATGGCATTACAATATGTTACAGATGCAGCCGGCAACCAAACTGCTGTGATGATACCGATTGATGAATGGGAATTGCTTACCAAAAAACATGGAGATTTAAAGGAACTTGAAACAGCGCCTATAAAATCTAAAACAAAATTATCCGGATTAGCAGGAAAGCTTTCTGAAGAAACTGCCAATGCAATGCTTAACTATGTAGAAGAAGGCCGCAATGATTGGGATGAAAGATTGAAAAAACAATTCTAATAGCCGCAATGTTTTTATTAGATACCAATACTATTATTTATTATCTCAAAGGCGGTCTGCCTGCAAGTGGAATGAAAATGGTTGGGACTATTGTAGATGACCGCCCTTCTATATCCGTGATCAC
>JBKJRY010000415.1:0-23410 GCA_046593045.1 Chitinophagaceae bacterium
ACAGCATTAAAATTAAAAAATATGGTAATCATTCCGATGCTTAACTATGGCATCGCTGCTTAAATATTTTGCATTTTAATGCTAAGATTTGGGAGATTAGGTACTAATATAAGAGCAAGCGGTCCAAATAACAAGCCTTTGAGCGGCACAAGCATAGCTAACCGGCAAAACCTTTGCTACCAAACTCGCGCCAACAACTACCGTATACTTGCACGAACAAGGGCTTTGATCAACAGTTGGTTACTGTTTTATTTTTTCCCATAGTTCCGGATTATGTAATTTAGAAATCATAGTATTTTCATTTTGAAAGATAGGGGCATAAAAAAATATGTTTTCCTTTATTCTTTCCAAAAGGGCATCTTCATTTTCTTTAAAATAAATTAATTGCGTACTTTTTTTCTTATCGAAATTTGGATTATAATACTTAAGAATTGATTGAAAATCAAGTCTAATAGTTCCTACTTCTGAGTTGATAGAATACCCATAGTCATATGGCTTACCACTATTTAACTTTATCAAGTAAAAGTTAACAAGCCTATCCATAAAATCAATATTTAATTCAATCCCTAAATAATTATCTACAATAAAATAAAAGTTTATACAGCTTCCTTCATCTATGCAAAAAGTTTTCTTGAAACTCATTTCTGGAAAAAGCGAAGGGGCTAATTGATTTATTTTCTCTATTATACTTTGATTATTCATTTTTTACTAGCATTTGACCCAACTAGTCTTATTTACCATAATATAAATTACTTGCACAATGCAGGAAGAAAGTTGTTTTATAACGATTATCTAATCAAATACCAATTCACTTGGTTCGGTAACTATCGTAAGCTTATCAACAATTTTATGATATAAAAACTCCTGCTCTTCCATGGCCTGCAGGTGCCTGATGAGATGATCATAAAACCCCGACGAATTCATAATAATTATTTTTTTATCATGGATATTCAACTGGTTCCAGGTTAAAATTTCAAAGAGTTCATCCATCGTACCATAACCGCCGGGTAGTATAATAGCAGCGTCGCATTTCTCGTAAAGCATGCGCTTACGGGCATGCATATCCGCAACTTCATGCAGCTCGGATATTCCATTATGATGATGCTCCCACTCGGCTAATATTTTGGGAATAATACCTATAACCTTCCCGTTTTTTTCAAGAGCTGCATTGGCGATTTCCCCCATTATTCCTTTATTGCCGCCTCCATAAATAAGTGTAATTTTCTTTTCCGCAAGCAGGTATCCTAATTGTCTTGCATGCTCAATAAACAGGAGATTGCTACCGGGTTTGGAACCGCAAAAAACAGCTACGGAATTAATTGACATATTTTTATTTATCTTGAATAAAATTCAAATTATTATAGTTCAAATCCTAATTTTCATAATTAATTCATAAAGCCCGCATACCGGCAATTACTAATCCACATTTATGTCTCCATCTGTTTTACTTTCTTTCATTGTCGGTTATTTTTTAGTGCTGATTTTTATTTCGTATACAACTTCCAGGAAATCATCAGATAATGCAACGTTTTTTATTGCTAACCGCACATCGAAATGGTATTTGGTCGCCTTTGGCATGATCGGCACAGCGTTGAGCGGTGTAACATTTATTTCCGTGCCCGGCGAAGTAGGCAATGCAGCGGGATCACAGTTCAGGTATTTCCAGTTTGTGTTGGGAAACGCTGTGGGTTATTTTTTAGTGGCGGGCATCTTATTGCCTCTGTATTATAAAATGCATCTTACTTCGATCTACGAGGTAATTGAGCGTACGCTGGGCAAAGTAAGCCATAAGACCGCCGCAGCTATATTTTTATTATCAAGAACCATCGGCTCGGCATTCAGGCTTTACCTCGTAGCGATTGTATTGCAGAAATTCATATTCGATGCATGGGGTGTTCCTTTCTGGGTTACCATAGCAATTTGCCTTTTACTTATATGGGGCTATACTTTCAGGGGTGGTTTAAAAACGATTATAATAACCGATAGCCTGCAAACTGTTTTTTTAGTCACATCGGTTATTCTCTCCATTTATTTTATCTGCAACAGTCTTGACCTTAACATTGGGGAAGCCTTTAAAACAATAAAGGAAAGCAGTTATTCAAAAATATTCTTTACTGATAATTTTGTAAGTAACAAATTTCATTTTACCAAACAGTTCATCGGGGGAATTTTTGTTACCATAGGAATGTTCGGACTCGACCAGGACCTGATGCAGAAAAACCTGAGCTGCAAAAATCTGAAAGAATCGCAAAAAAATATGCTCACGTTTACTTTTGTATTCGTGGTTATTAATTTGTTTTTTTTGAGCGTAGGAGCGCTGCTTTATATTTATGCAGACAAGTTTGGAGTTGCGATTCCGGTGGATTCATTAACGCACCAACCGAGAACTGACTACTTATTCCCTGAGATAGCGCTGAATCACTTTAAAGGAGTTCCGGCAATAGTATTTATGCTGGGGCTTACGGCCGCTACTTTTGCAACAACAGATTCCGCACTTACCGCCCTTACAACATCGTTTTGCGTTGATTTTTTAAATTTTGATAAAAAAACAAATGAAAGCGGCGAGCAAATGGTAAGAAAGAGGCATTTCGTTCATGTGGGGTTTTCTATCCTTATATTGGTGGTTATCTTATTATTCAATGCAGTAAACGATGCCTCTGTAGTAAGCGCAATCTTTAAAGTCGCCACTTTTACCTATGGGCCGTTGATCGGGCTTTTTGGATTTTCATTGTATGCAAAAAAACGAAATGTACTTGATAAAGCCACCCCGCTTATTTGTATACTGGCACCGGTTATTTGTTTTTTTATTGACAAATATTCAAAAGAATTATTCGGCGGTTACGTATTCGCGGAGGAACTGATTATTGTAAATGGCTTGCTCACTTTTATCGGGCTTTGGATGGCTTCATCAAAAAAAATTATAAATGCCTGAACCTATGATAGAAATTATAAACAGCAAGGCGGATAGTTATGCAGCCGGATTTACAAGCGCCACTGATGAATTATTAAAAGAAATAGAAGCTTACACGAATAATCATCCTCAATCAAATATGCTGAGCGGCCCCATGCAGGGTAAATTACTGGAGATAATAAGCTGTATAATGAAGCCCAAAAAAATTCTAGAGGTTGGCACCTTTATGGGTTACAGTGCCTTGTGCCTTGCCAAGGGATTAGCTGAAGGCGGTGAATTACATACACTGGAATCAAATGAAAAAAATGCTTCGATCGCTCAAAGTTATTTTGCAAAATCTTCACACGCTGACCAGATAATTTTACACAGGGGTAATGCGTTAGAAATAATTCCACAACTGAATGAAACATGGGACCTAGTATTTATTGACGCGGATAAAGTGAACTATATTAATTATTACGAATTAACTTTGCCACATCTGAAAAAAGGAGGATTGATCCTTGCCGATAATGTTCTTTTTCATGGAGAGGTGCTGGAAGAAAAAATTAAAGGCAAAAATGCGATTGCAATAAATGCATTCAATGAACACGTCTCGGCAGATGAAAGAGTGCAGCAGGTAATAGCCACCGTTAGAGATGGTTTAATGTTTATCCATAAGAACTAAATATATTTAGTTCTTATAATTTACAGACATCGTTACTATTTTTTATGAAAAAAGTATTTTTCCTGGTCCTTACATTATTGATATTTTCATCCCCTCTTTTTGCTCAATACATTACAGTAGCCGAATATGTAGATGAATACAAGGACATGGCCATAAGTGAAATGAAACGCATGGGAGTTCCCGCCGCCATTACCCTGGCGCAAGGAATTTTGGAAACACAGAACGGCAACAGCGACCTCGTAAAGAAATCAAATAATCATTTTGGCATAAAATGTAAGAGTACGTGGACAGCAGAAGGCGTGAGCCACGACGACGATGCACCCGGAGAATGTTTTCGTTTGTACAAAGACGCGGAAGAATCTTATCGTGATCATTCTAATTTTTTACGTGGTAGTGACAGGTATGCATCCCTCTTCAAACTCGATCCACGCGATTACAAAGCATGGGCCAGGGGATTGCGTAAGGCCGGCTACGCTACAAACCCCCGTTACCCTGATATTCTTATAAAAAATATTGAAGAAAACAATCTTCAGCAATATACTTTGGAGGGAGCGGATGAGGTCCCCATATTCGATGGATCAAAATACACCGATGATAAGGAGGATCAAAGTACACAAGAGTTGTTTAATCCTGCCAGCGAAGTTGCGTCAACACAAGACGCCAATTCCTCCCAATCATTAAAAGTTTCGATCAATGGAAGCCGGGCTATTAACGCAACAAAGGGAACCTCGTTACTCGCTATTGCTACCGTTCATAATATTAACCTTGCAAAACTTTTGGAAATAAATGATTTGAATAAGGACGGTTTGCTTGAGAAAGATCAAATAATTTTTCTTGATAAAAAACATACGGAAGGAGAACGTGACTACTACATCAGCCAGGAAAATGAAACACTCTATGACGTGTCTCAAAAGAACGGTGTGCAGCTTATAAGTATTTGCGATTTTAATCAATTGTCTCCGAACGATCGTATTTATGCGGGAACTAAAATTCTACTCAGGCGGCCGGACGAAAAAATGGCCATTTCTAACAATGCCGGGGAAAATAATATTGCTAAAATTCATGAAGTACAACCTAAAGAAGGCCTTTACAGTATTGCTAAAAGGTACGGTATATCGGTAAACCAGTTAAGAGAATGGAATAGTTTACAAAACGACAATTTAAAGATTGGTCAGCAGCTTATAATTTCAAAATAAAATATGCCTTCTATCAAAGTTTATGACAAAGAATTTAGTCCTTACTTAAGCCATCAGGAAATTGCAGAACAGGTTTCAAGAATTGCATCAGAAATAAACAGGGATTACGAGGGTAAAAAACCATTATTTGTTGCTATCCTGAATGGAGCTTTTATGTTTGCCTCAGATCTCTTTAAAGAAATAAATTTGGAAGCTGAGATTTGTTTTATAAAACTGGCTTCATATAAAGGAGTAAAATCATCGGGCCAGGTAATAACAGCCATCGGCCTTGATGCTGATATTTATCACAGGCATGTTATAATCATAGAAGATATTGTGGATACTGGGAAAACACTTTCCCACTTTCTTCCGCAACTTAAACATAATCACCCGGCCTCGTTAAAAATTGCAACCCTTCTACACAAGCCTGACGCTATGATACACCCGCTTAAAATTGACTATTTAGGATTCACCATTCCTAATAAATTCGTTCTTGGTTATGGATTGGATTATGACGGACTTGGCAGAAACATTAAAGAAATATATCAGGTAGTATAAGTTTGTATAAGGAAAATTACAAGCGGTTATTAAATTCCTTTACGTCTTACGGAAGAAGACTTTATCTTTCAAACTAGAACCTTTGCAAAAAGTTTTCAATATTATTTGTTTACTTATTTTAATGCTACAAGCAAGCGGGCAGTATTATATAAGGGGCGAAATAAAGGACGAAAAAGATCAGCCTTTGCAGAATATAAAAATATTCATGCCTGCTACAGGATCTGTATTTTACAGCGGCAGTACCGGGGGCTTCGGAATCCCAAGTCCAAACTTATACGACTCCATGGTAATATCCGCCGACGGTTATGAAAAAATAGCACTCAGGGTTAAATGCGACGAATACCAGCAAATAACATTGAGGATGCTTTCTACAAACGTCAGCGTTAAGAAACCAAAACTTGTATCAATTACGCTAGGTGCCGAAGGGCATATTTATCCCACTGCCTATTACAGGGATGAAAGCTACAGCAATCTTGCCGAGAATGATTTCATAAAGAGCAATACAAATAACAGTACAGGATTTGCCATGCGAATAGACAAAGCCTCTTACAGTAATATTCGCAGGTTCATAAATCAAAACAGCAAAGTGCCCCCCGATGCAGTAAGGATTGATGAGATGTTGAATTACTTCAATTTTAATTATAAAGAGCCAGAAGACAACAACGTTTTCAGAATAGAATCGCAGTTTACTGATTGTCCATGGAATAAAGGTAACAGGCTCCTTTTCCTTAATGTTTCAGGAAAAAAACTAAATCTTGACAAAGTACCTTCATCCAACTTTGTATTTTTAATAGATGTTTCCGGGAGTATGGATTTGCCAAACAGGCTCCCGCTGCTAAAAGAATCTTTTCAATTACTTGTAAAAAATTTAAGAGAAAAGGACACCGTTTCAATCGTCGTATATGGTGGCACTGTTGGCATCTGGCTGCAGCCGACAAGCGGATGTGAAAAACAAAAAATTACAAAAGCTATAGAAGAACTTACTGCTTCAGGGGATACGCCGGGAGAAGCCGCCATACGCATGGCCTACAAGCTGGCGGAGAGCACCTTTATACGGGGAGGGAATAACCGCATCATCATGGCCACTGACGGCGACTTCAATGTAGGGCAAAATACCGAGAAGGAGTTGGAAGAACTAATTACCAAAGAACGGCAATCAGGAGTTTATCTCACCTGTCTTGGCGTAGGGATGGGAAATTATAAAGATTCAAAAATCGAAATACTTGCCAAGAAAGGGAATGGAAATTTCGCTTACATTGACGATGTAAGAGAGGCGGAAAAAACCCTGGTTACGGAATTTACCCAGACATTGTATTCAATAGCGAATGATGTGTACCTCACATTTAAATTCAATCCTGACGTTGTAAAAGAATACAGGCTGATAGGATACGACAATAAAAAAAATGTACTTTCTGAACAAAGCGATGAGTTGGAAGGCGGAGAGATAGGAGCCGGAACCGGTAATACTTCTGTGTTTGAGATTGTACCCGCTCAACGTGGTGATACCTTAGCTCATATGGATCAAATCCTGGGTAAACTCGCCTTGCATTATAAATTACCGCGAGATACTACAAAGCGTATATTAAAATATGATTGCCTCAATAATTATAGTTCCTTTAATAGGATCAATAATAATCTCAGGTTTGCATCGGCTGTATGCATGTTTGGCTTAAAACTCCGGGAATCAAAATATTTTCCGCAGGATGTTGACTGGAGCACTATCAAATCTATCGCTACGGATGCGGCTATGCAAAATGATTATTTACAAAATGAATTCATTAGTCTTTTGGGTAAAACGGATACTATCTATTACGAGAAAAAGAAGAAAAGAAGAAAGAGGTAAATGTTATAATATTTGAATAGTTAAAACTCTGTTTTCAACTCACCTTTCCTAAAGGCCACCCCTTTTTTATATTAAAAGAAATTTTGGTCCCGTTGCCAGGGGATGATTCTATAGTGACAATCCCACCGTTTTTTTCGACAATTTTTTTTACGGTAGAAAGCCCGATGCCGTAGCCTGTGTTCCCCTCCCGGGCTTGTGAGGGAATTGTCGTAAACAGGTTGAAGATTCTTTCCTGGTCTTCTTTCGCAATTCCAATACCATTGTCAGTAAGGGAAAAGAAATATTGTTGCGGAGCTTCAGAAAAACTGATCTTAATTTCAATTACGTCTTTTTCGTTGTAACGAATACTGTTATTTATGAGGTTACTGAATACCTGCTCAAGCTGCATTTTATTCATCGTGATATTGGCACTATCACGCGGGTATTCCAGGTTGTATTTTTTATCAGCAGGGAGCAAAGAAAATATAGATTCAAAGAATTCCGAAATATTGAATTGCTCCACGTTTCCGGATTGCTCACTTCCTTTATAGTAAGACAAGATGCCGTCAACAAGCGCTTTAATTTTCTCTGTAGCCCTCTTTGAAACATCAAGAACGTCAGTTCCTTCCCTGCCAAGTAACTGACTAAACTGTTCATCCAAAATCTGGTTGGCCATTACAATGCCCGACAGCGGGGCCTTAATATCATGTGACACCACGGAAGCAAATTGCTCCAGTTCCTTATTTCTAATCTCCAGTTCATCTTTGGTTTTTTGAAGTGTGATATTCGACTTACGCATTTCCAGCAGCTTCACTACCTGTTTTGACAAGATTTCCAATGCATTTAATTGTTCGCCTGATAACTTGCGGGGCTGGTGATCTATAACGCATAATGAGCCAAGGGCGAAACCGTCAGGAGTTACCAGCGGCATGCCTGTGTAAAAAATTACATAGGGGTCGCCCGTTACTAGCGGGTTATCGGCAAAACGCTCATCTTCTCTTGAGTCTTCAACTACCAAAGCTTCTTTGGGTGAATTGAGCGCATGAACACAGAACGAGTATTCCAATATTGTTTCAGCAACTGAAGATCCATAGTGCGATTTAAACCATTGCCTGTCTTTGTCAATGAAAGTGATAAGCGAGATAGGGGTTTTACAGATGGTTGCCGCTAATTGAGTAATATCTTCATAATCCTGCTCAGAAAGGGTATCAAGAATATTATACTCTCTTAATGCTTCGAGCCGCGATGAGTCACCGGCAATATGAAAAGGATGCTCCATAATTTGAAAGGTTAATCAAATAAATATCTAAAGTAAAGATTTTTGCTATAGAAATCAATGGCTGCAAAAGACGCATCCTTTCAGTTGTGTTTACGGCCATGGTCACTTCTCTGGCACGAAAAGTCTCCGGAACTACAACTGCCCAATAAAAGCTCTAGCCTCGCTCCTCGGCAGTGAGGTGTCCACGGTTTAAATTTTTTATAATCTTTTAAAAGAAGATTCTTTTAGGTCACAATAAAACCCCAACTGCTCCCGGTTATCGGTATATCCGGCATAATATGGTTTGCCGTTCAGGGCCGGCTGTTGAAAATTTTGGTGAGAAACCATTAGGTATTATGCTCCCTCACAATGCCAATCTGGTGCAGGGTAACCCACGAATTTTCACCCCAGTTTTCCAGTGTAGGTGGGTGTGTATTGGCAGAAATCAAATGTACAGATGGTGGGCCCATGAGCGTAAATGAAAAATTGAAAAATCAAGCTAATCTCATAATCCTCACCAGGTTCTTTTACTCATCACCTTGTCCAATTCTTCCCTCGTCATCTTTCCAAGTTGAGGATGATTACCTAGCCATTTAATAAATTCAGCTTTTATTTCATCTGTCCATTGGCTATCTATCTGGCCTGTAGAATAACGTCCTGTTTTTACCATCTCAAATCCAAACTGATCTTTGCGTATAACAAATTCGGCAGTACTGATAACTTCCTCAGCCATATGCGCGGGAATAAAAAGCACCCCTTCACGTCTTGCCAATACCATATCTCCCGGCAATACCATTACGTTACCAATCCTTATAGGTGTATTAAGTCCCATTAATACCATCTCTTCGAGGAAAGAAGGATGAAAATCACGAACAAAAGCATTGAAGCCTTTGATCTCCTGGATTTCTCCAAGATCTCTCGATGCACCATTAAAAACAACCCCGTTACCGGATTTGCTAAAAATAGATGTAGCCAAAGTTGAACCCATTAAAGTGCCACCTCCAATTTTCCCAAAGCCATCTGCCACGTAAACATCTCCCTTCACCAATGTTTCAATAGGCCAGGAATTGGTGTTACCTTTTCTTCCGTCTCTTGCTATTCCACGTTCCTTGATTTTTTTTTCAACATCTGGCCGGCTGGGCATAAACATGGCAGTTACCGCACGCCCAATTACCGGGACATCGTCGTTTACCATTTTCCAACCACCTTCAAATTGGTTAACATAGCCATTATTTTTTAACACGGTCCATGCATCATCAATATTGATGTGTTTAGCACGCTCCAATAACGCATCGGGGATTTTTGGACGGCCATCACGAAATCTTTCTCCGTTCCATTCAGAGGTAAGGAAAATCAATTCGTCTTTTGAAAGAGTTTGGCTAAACAAATAATCTTTAGAGAAAAAGATAAAGATGAAGGTCAAGATGATACGAACATTACATTTCATTGTGCTGGTTTTTATTAAAATATTTTAATCAAAAAAATCAATTTATCAAAAGCAGTGAACCAGGCTTTCTATAAGTTGACATAAAAAGAATTTGCTTTTGCAAAGGTGAAAATTTTACTACGGCATTACCGGTTATCTTCCTTATTTAAATATGCTTCGATATCCTTTGACGTAATAGCTGTTGGCTTAGGATACTTTACAAACCAGGCCCTGAATTCATCCTTAATTTTGTCAGCCCATTCACCGTGAACCTCCCCGGAAGGATATTTACCCAGTTGCAACATATATCTTTCAAATTCATCACGCAGGCCGATCAATTCAGATGTGGTAACAAGGCCTTCAATTAAATAGGCAGGAATAAATATTACTCCATATTCATTTGCAAAAACTACATCACCCGGAAAAACAGTCACCTCACCTATACGGATAGGCGCGTTAATAGAAGTAGGAGTCATATCCTTAATATAGGAAGGATCATTTCCTTTTATCCAGGCATTGAAGCCCTTTGTATCCTTCAACTCCTGCATATCCCTTATTGATCCATAAAAAATAACTCCCTTACCGGTTTTCCCATAGATGGCGTTCCCGAGACTTGAGCCTATTAAAGTACCGTCTTTAATTTTACCAAAACCATCGGCTACATAAATATCTCCCCTTGTTAATACATCAATAGGCCAGATATTAATTCCGCCATGCTGGGAACGGCCTTCGATTTTACCTCGTGTCCTTACAAACGTATCAAGGTCTGGTCTCGCTGGCATAAACTGGGCAGTTACAACACGGCCAACCATTGTCTCGCCAGGCTTTAAAATGATCCAATCCTTCTCTACCTGGTTACGATATCCCCTTTTTCCTAAATAACCCCATATCTGCTCCAGCGTGCAATTTTGCAAACGTTCCAAAATATTATCAGGCACTTTTGGGCGTCCATCAGCAGATCGCTCGCCTTCCCATTTTGAGGTTAATGCTTTAACATATTCGGGAGTCGATCCTAAGTTCTGAGCTTGTATAACCAGTCCTGATAAAATCGAAACGAAAATCAAGATTATGTTTTTATTCATATTAAATAACAGGTTTTAATCTTGCGGAAAGCGATCGCTTTATTTGAAAATAATAATAGAATAATTAGTGCTTAAAGTAACGAAAAAAAAATCTACTGTTACTTAATAATCTTTGCAGAACTATCCCGGATTTATTCTATGATGAATTTTCGGAGATTTCTTTTCGGCTACAGGAGACATCCTGGCAATTGTTCATGGCCATACACTCTTATTAACCAACGGTGACTTTTTGATGATTACGCTGCCACGATCATTTCCATGCAGGCCGAATCACTATGAATTAATTGGCTTTTATTTTGTTACTTCAATCCAATGATAGTATTACATTTAGTTAATTTTACAAAACCATATTGATGGCATAAATTTTTTGAAAATAAAAAAACACAATGACCAGGTCTTCTTCAACCTTACCTATTGATATCATTAAAGTAAATGACGCCACTACGAAACACGCTGGCGATATGGTGGCAGTAGAAGAACCGCTGGAAATCAGAATTGTTTTTGGAGGTTCAATGCAAAGAACCCAAAAAAATATTTCTGTAACTATGCGTACGCCGGGAAATGATTTTGAACTCGCCACTGGTTTTTTATTTACTGAAGGAATTATAAAAGGTGCTGAAGACATACAATCGATAAAACACTGTAACGGGCTCAATGAAAATGTAGTGCGGGTGGAATTGAAAGAAGACGTGACAGTAGAAATAAAGAAGCTTGAAAGAAATTTTTATACTACTTCCAGTTGTGGCGTTTGTGGAAAATCCTCTATTGAAGCGGTGAAAACCGTTTGTCGCGTGACCGAAACAATTGATGACACGATCACATTTTTATCTGAAATTATTTATTCTTTACCTTCTGTTTTAAGAAGGAGGCAGGATGTTTTTGATTTTACCGGCGGATTGCATGGTTGCGGGCTTTTCGAAAGTTCAGGAAAACTTTTATTGTCAAGAGAAGATGTCGGCAGGCACAACGCATTGGATAAACTTATCGGTGCTTCAATAAATAAATCTATGTTTCCCTTAGATAAATATATTTTACTATTAAGCGGAAGGGCAAGCTTTGAGCTGGTTCAAAAAGCATGGATGGCTGGCATAAAAATAATCGCTGCTATAGGAGCGCCGTCAAGCCTCGCTGTACAAATGGCTGAAGAGTCCGGCATAACGCTCATTGGTTTTTTAAGAAATAATACATTTAATATTTATTCAGGATCACATAGAATAATAACCAACACATATGAAAATTCGTATCAAAGGAAATAGTGTCCGTGTAAGATTATCAAAATCTGAAACAGAATTATTTGCTGTAAAAGGTTACCTGGAGGAAAGAAGTGATTTCGCGAGCAGCACTTTTACCTATTGCGTTAGAAGTACAGAAGAGAAAAACCTGGGTGCGGATTTTATTGATGGAAATATCACAATACATATTCCCCAAAACTTGATTAAGCAATGGGCTGAGACCAATCTCGTTAGTCTCGATTATAATATGCCTATTGACAACAACAAGCATTTATATATTTTATTGGAAAAAGATTTCAAATGTATTGATGCTGTAGTAAATGAAGACCAGTCAGACTATTTTGAAAACCCTGCAAAATCCTGCTAAATGGAAAACAAAGAACCAGACGAAACACATGCCGAAAACCCGGAAAGCTTTACTGGTGACCTTAAAATTAAAGAGCCTTATATCGTAGCTGCCGGTATGGAAGCTGTTTATCACAGTGTTCAGCAGGTATTTAGTGAAGCAGGAGTAATACGTGGCATGAAAGCTTTGCTGGCATTGAACCAGAAAGGCGGGTTTGATTGCCCTTCCTGCGCCTGGCCCGACCCTGATGATGACCGCTCTTCCATTGCTGAATATTGTGAGAACGGCGCCAAGGCTGTGGCAGATGAAGCGACGACTAAAAGCCTTCGTCCCGATTTTTTTGCAAAACATTCTGTGCAGGAATTATCGGGGTTGGACGACTACCATATTGGTAAAAACGGGCGTGTGGCACAGCCCATTTATTTGCCCGAAAATGCCACCCATTACCAGCCAATAAGTTGGGATGAGGCATTTAAATTAATAGGTACTCATTTAAATAAACTTGCTGATCCGAATGAAGCGGTGTTTTATACATCGGGGCGCACCAGCAATGAAGCCGCTTACATTTACCAGCTTTTTGCAAAAGAATATGGCACCAATAATTTACCCGATTGCTCTAACATGTGCCATGAATCTACGAGCTCAGGTCTTGCGGAGGTATTGGGTATTGGCAAAGGATCCGTAAAGCTGGAAGATTTTTATGAGGCGGAAGTAATTATCATTGTTGGTCAAAACCCCGGAACCAATCATCCGCGAATGCTGACAGCATTGCAAAAGGGACGGGATAACGGCGCTACTATTGTTTCGATAAATCCTTTGAAGGAAACCGGGCTTCTTGGATTTAGTAATCCTCAAAAGCTTAAGGGCGTTTTGCATATCAATACAAAGCTTACTGATATTTTTTTACAGGTAAAACTCAATGGCGACCAGGCTTTGTTTAAAGCCATAACTTATTTATTACTGGAAGAAGAAGAAGAGAAAAATTCCGGCAAAGTATTCGATCACGAATTTATCAATGAACATACTTCCGGTTATGAATCTTACATCTCACAGTTAAGGTTGAACGACCTGGATTATCTTTTAAAAGTTGCCGGTATTTCACTGGACCAGGTTAAAGAATTGGTTGAACTTTTAAAACAAAAAAACAAGATCATTATTTGCTGGGCGATGGGCATTACCCAACATAAAAATGCAGTAGATACCATAAAAGAAATGGTAAACCTGCTCTTGCTGAAAGGCAGCATTGGCAAACCCGGAGCAGGAACCTGCCCCGTGCGTGGGCACAGCAATGTACAGGGCGACCGCACTGTAGGCATATTTGATAAGCCCAAGCCTGAGTTACTCGATAAAATAAAAGAAGTATATGGTTTTGAGCCGCCAAGGGAGCATGGATATGATGTGGTAAAGTCTATTCATGCGATGCACGAAGGAAAAGTAAAAGTGTTTTTTGCAATGGGTGGCAATTTCTTATCTGCCACTCCTGACACCAATTACACTGCGGAAGGGTTAAGAAAATGCGACCTCACCGTGCACGTTTCTACAAAGCTCAACCGAAGCCATTTTGTACATGGTAAAGAGGCTCTTATTTTACCATGCCTTGGCCGGTCCGACAAAGATGAACACGATAACTTGATACAATTTGTATCCTGCGAAAATTCAACCGGGGTCGTGCAAATGTCCAAAGGAATGCTAAAGCCCGTGTCTGAAGACCTGTTAAGCGAGCCGGTTATCGTATGCCGGCTGGCAAAAGCAACCTTAGGAGACCAATCAGTCGTTAATTGGGATAAATATGAAAAGGACTACGACAACATTCGCGATGATATAGAAAAAGTAATAAAGGGCTTTGATAATTATAATGAACAGGTAAGAAAGAAGGGTGGATTCTATTTACCTAACGGTAACCGTATACGCGAATTTGACACCAAAGAGAAGAAAGCGATTTTTTCTGTCACAGAACTGTACGTCCCGTTTATAGCTGATGATGAATTAATGATGATGACCATTCGCAGCCACGACCAGTTTAATACGACCATCTATGGCTTGGACGATCGTTATCGGGGAGTTTACAATGAAAGGCGTGTGGTATTTATGAATGAAAAGGACATAGCAAAAGCCGGCCTGAAAGCCGGTGATGTTGTAGATATTTACAACAACTCCGATGGAGCAGAGCGTGTGGCACACAAATTCATTGTCGTGGTATATGATATTCCCGAAAAATGTGTAGCCACTTATTTCCCTGAAGCAAATGTTTTAGTTCCTATAAAAAGTGTGGCAGATGTAAGTAACCAGCCGGCATCGAAGTCTGTGGTGGTGAAGGTCAGAAAGCATTTGTAGATTGAGTTGAAAAATTTTAGGGATGTGGACCTGGCGCTTATTGCATAATCTTGATTGTTTTTTCCCATCTAAAAATCAATCGGCTTAATAAAAAAACGATAACAGCGCCATTGGTTTTAAAATTGAATCACTATTGTCTTTTTAAAATCACCGATTGTAATTTCTCCTGTGTCTAATATTGGGGTGACAGGCACTGTTTCACCTGACTTGAATTTTTCTGATTTTGAGATAGCTGATAAACAACTTTATTATCTTCTTTCCCCCAAATCAGTAACTATTGTCAATAATAACACTAACCGAATAAAGGCTTCCTTCGATTTACCCGTAATTTTTTAACTTAAAACAATATCTATCCCCTTTAGGCACAATTCGTGTAGCACTATTTCAAACAAATTTGTTGTCTATGAAAGCGATAAGAATACATGAATATAGCGGGCCCGAAGTCTTAAAATATGAAGACGCGCCGATCCCCCAACCAGCCGCTGATGAGGTATTGGTTAAAGTATATGCTACCGGGGTGAACCCAATTGACTGGAAAATACGTGAAGGACATGCTAAAGAAAAGTTTCCTACAAAACTTCCCTTGATACCTGGATGGGATTTTTCAGGTGAAATAGAGAAAGTAGGCAGTGATATATTGAATTTCAGAATCGGTGATGAAGTGTATGGCCGCCCCGACCCGACCAGGGATGGGACCTATGCAGAGTATGTAGTGGTAAAAGCAAACCAGGTAAATCAAAAACCCAAAAGTATTGACCATAATAAATCAGCGGCAGTTCCACTTGCAGGGCTTACGGCATGGCAGGGTTTATTTTCCTGGTATGGTTTCTTTCAAACGCACTTCTTGTAAATAAGTTCTGCAAATTTCTTTAATTTTCATTTAACTCATTTACTGGTTAAGGCTTTTCTATTATTAACGAATTGCTTAAACCATCGGCCGATCAGTTAAGTGAAGATGTAAAAATTTAGTGGTAAATAATGATGATTGTAATATTCCGGTGTTAATTTTGAAATCAATATCCTAATTATCCACTTACCCCTTGTCGTTAGTGGAAAAGAGAAGAAAATACACATAAACTATTCTGAGATTGCATTAATAACTAAGAATTAATTTTTTTTACTCTTTTGTGTATTGTTATGTTAGCTATGTTTGTACTGGTATTGCCATTATACAACAACTGCTATTTCTGCTGGGATTTTAAACTGACAAATATGCCATTAGAAACAATTGACGATATTATTATTGCACTTAAGGAAATTGTAGAAAATTGTGAACAAACAAAAAGCCGTAGTGGCTACTTCGCAGCTTTGTATAAGCGCATGACAATTGCGGTGAAAGATGGTATAACTAACGGAGCTTTTCATGATGGAGAACGTATGGAGAAACTGGATGTAATTTTTGCAAAAAGATACCTTGGGGCATTTGAATCTTTTAGACAAAATGAAGAGTGCAGTACCTCCTGGAAGTATGCTTTTGACGGCTGCATAAATGAATCACTAACAGTAATACAACAACTGATTTTGGGTATCAACACCCACATCAATCTTGATCTTTCTATAGCAGCAGCCCTTGCGGCCCCCGGAGATGCTATTCATAAACTGGAAGCTGATTTCAACCGAATTAATGATGTGATCGCTTCTTTGTTTGATGATGTACAACAATGCCTTGAGGACGTGTGGTTGCCTATGAAATTATTAAAGCGAGTTGGTAAAACCCAGCAAACGGATGTGCTTAACTTCAGTATAGGGGCAGCACGTAAAGCCGCGTGGACAAACGCTGTCATCCTTGCCTATATGAACGAAAATCAACAACACAACTACATAACGCAGATGGATAATACCGTACTGAATATTGCAAAAAAAATTATTAATCCAGGCTTTTTTGCAAAAACGCTGCTAAGGATGATTCGTATGACTGAGTATGAAGATATCACCAGAACTATAAGACTTATTGATACAACCGTGATAGAATAACTCATCACTGATTTGCTTAATTTCCCTTGTATCAGAAAACGCAGTGACATTCATTCTTTATAGAACATTTGCGACATTTCTACGCAACGGCTTTGATTCTATCTGAAAAGCCGGAGACTAAGAGCCAGGCTGGTGACTATTCCAGGTTTTTCATCTCTTCAAAACTAATAGGAATAGCCACATCTCTCATTCCTGCCTCGGCATTAAGTAAAGCATGTTTATCCTGTAAGTCCGTCGTAAGTATTTGCCTGGCTTTTTTCTCTGAAGGCGGATTCAATTTTTCGGCTTTTTCAAATTCTATTACCTGTTTCAGAATATCTCCGGGCAGATCATTTTTGCATCGCACCAGCAACTCCAGAAATTCAGTCGCAAAATATTGATCTATCTGTATTTTTCTTTTAGTAGTATGTGCAAACTTCCCGATCACCCTGCAAATATTATCTCGTTCTTCAGGACTGAGTTGATTTACAAATTCATAATCTTCTATTCTCTTCAGTGATAAAATGATGGGCTCCAGCGCATCTTTGGTAATTACATATACATTATAATCTCCCATGTTGTACGCTAGTTGCGCGATGGTATGTATAGTGTTTGTCGGAATAACCAAAAATATATCTTTTTTGATCTTATCCTGGTTAGCATATTTCTTTACAATTTCAGTCTGTGCCTTTATATATTTTGGGAAATTGCTTAAGTCATCATTTGAAGGGCACTTCGCATCGAAAATTATGTATTCATCACATATCTCCAAAGTATTGTCGGGGCTGCCACGGAATGGAACATCGTCAACATATTTTACAAGGAGCTGATGGCAAATAGCTTTGAGTGATTGCTTAACAGCGGTTTCATGTTCATTCCATTGGCGTTTCATTTTTTCAAATGCATCTCTTTGTTCCTGTAGTCTTTCATCGCTCAATCTTTTTATTTCATTCTCCAATGTTTCTTTTAGTTGGTTGAGTTGAACAATCCGGTGGTCATAATTTATTATCCGCTGCTCTTCCGCCGTTTCATGTTTTGACACCGATTTGTTCATTTCTGCCAAATTATTATGCAATGAATTGATCTCAAGATTTTTTCTGACGATCTCAATTTCGTATTCCCGGGGTCTCTGCTGCAAGCCTTCATTGTGCGTTTTAATGTGTTCGTATTTTTTGCCTACCAAATCGTATTCGGTATTTTTTTTATTAATGTCTTTTTGAAGTGATTTAAACTCTTCAAATGCATCATAGCTCAGGTTCCTGACTAACCGCCAGGAAAATAATCTCTGCCAGAATGTGAGTTCGCGTATCCTGGCAAAGAACAGGTTTAATTTTTCCATTCTATTAATTTAAAAAGATGTTATTAAATGTAATAAAAAGTTTTCTTTGAATTGATGCCGGTACAAGCAAATCTCCATGCAAAAATCTTATTTACATTTACTCTAACATCCTGTTTACTTTTAATAAATTAGTGTAAAATATTTTACAATGAGAAACGTAAACCAGTGGCTTTAGGAATACGGCAAAGCCACAGAAATGAAACCAACAAATCCATTCATTGGCTTTGTGTTCCAGCGATTTTTTTTCAATACCCGGCCGATGTGGTTTATGAGTTTCTCTTATAAAAAATAGAAGTAAAATATTGACTTTTATTCATTGCCATTAAAATGAGCAGTTATAATCGAAGCTTTGGATTTTCCCACTACGTCGGCAAGATCTTCCATGGATATTTCCCTTATTTTTTTTACGGATTTAAATTTCTTCAGAAGGGTGTCAGCTGTATTTTTTCCAATTCCTTTTATAGTTTCAAGCTCGTTAACAAAAGTTCCTCGACTTCGCTGGTTGCGGTGAAAATTAATTCCAAAACGATGCACTTCATCTCTTATTCTTCTTATAAGCTTGAGGCTTTCGCTGTCCCAAGGTAATTTGATCGATTGCATATCTCCCGGAAAGAAAATCTCTTCTTCATTTTTTGCAAGGCCTACTATGGTGGTCTTTCCAGTAAGTTCCAATTCCCGGAGCGCCTCCACAGCGGCGTTCAGCTGGCCTTTTCCGCCATCAATAATTATAAGTTCCGGCAAAGCGATATTTTCCAGCACAAGGCGCTTGTATCTCCTATATACAATTTCTTTCATGCTTGCAAAATCATTAATACCACTCACTGTTTTAATATTAAATTTTCTATACTGGCTTTTGTCCGGCAGCCCATTCCTGAAATATACCATTGCAGCCACGGGATAGCTACCCTGGAAATTTGAATTATCAAAGCACTCAATATGGTCAGGCAGGGTTGACAAATGCAGGTCACTTTGTAATTGTTCCAATACTTTTTGCTTTTCCTTATCTGATTTTCCTTCAAGCTGCAGCATTTTCTTTCTGTTTAATTCCCCAATAAAGTAGTTTACATTTTTTTGGGAAAGTTCCAATAGTCTTTTTTTATCTCCTGCTTTTGGAATGATAACATTTACATCGCCAACCGGGTAATTAATTTCAAAAGGAACTATAATTTCTGTCGATTCACTGTTAAATGTTGATCGCAATTGCGCAATTGCAAACAATAAAACTTCTTCAGGAGTTTCATCGAGTTTTGACTCTAATATTATTGTTTTTGTGAGTACAATAGTTCCCTCACTCACCATTAAATAATTTACGTAGGCTATGTGGCCGTCTTTCAGTATTGAAAATACATCTGCATTGTCTACATGTTCATTCACCACCTTTGATTTTGCTTTGTAATTCTGAAGGTGTTCAATTTTCTTCCTTAAAAGTTCTGCCTTTTCAAATTGCATTTCATTGGCGAAATATTCCATTTCACTTTTGAAATGTTGAATAACCGGGTTGAGGTTTCCCTTCATTAAATTTTTCAATTGTGATAAACCCTCGGCATAATCTGCGGCGTTTTGAAAATCTTCGCACGGTCCTTTGCAATTACCAAGATGATATTCGAGGCAAACTTTAAACTTTCCCTTTTGTATATTTTCTGCTGTTAAATTGAGTTTGCAGGTACGTAGTTGAATAGTTTGTTTTATAAAGATCAACAACTCCCTCACCTTGCCAACTGAAGTAAAGGGGCCAAGATATTGAGAACCATCATTGATCTTTGATCTCGTTAAAAATACACGTGGAAATGGTTCGTTTTTAATTACGAGATAAGGATACGATTTATCATCCTTCAGATTAATATTGAACTTTGGCTGAAATTGTTTTATCAGGGAATTTTCAAGTAAAAATGCATCCTGCTCATTATCCACAATGGTAAATTCAATCTTATGGATTCGCTTTACGAGTTCAAACGTTTTATACCCCGTAAATGTTTTTGTAAAATATGAGCTTACCCTTTTGCGAATACTTTTAGCTTTACCCACGTATACGAGTTCATTCTTGTTATCATAATATTTATATATCCCTGGCTGGTTTGGCAACGTTTTTACCAGGGATTGAAAAACATCATTTGTCATGGTCAATAATTTTCCGGATTTTAAAGTAATGAAAGATCATTCATCATTAAAATTCCATTTTATTAATTCTTCTTTCATCCGTGGCTCTTTATCCGGAAATTGTACAATAGTTCTTATGCTAAACCATGCACCGGTTGTCCAGGTAAGTTGTGTAGTAACATGGCCGGCATTAAGAGTATCTTCCTTAACCATGTAAATGCGTTGAACATTATTTTTTTGAGGATCGATGTATACATCCCAATGAGTTAAAATTATTGAGTCAGGCAGTTTTGTCTTCGCATCATAAGAAAAAGTGTACGCATTTATAGTCTGATCAAGGAAAGATTTGCCGATAAAATATTTTGTCATAGATAGAGAATCAATGAGCGGGTGGAGAAACGGGGAGGCTAACCTCCGCATATCTTCTCTTTTCATCCATACAGAATCCCGCACATCTCCATCAATACTTATTCTTAAAGGCGTAACCGGAAGCTGGTCAAGTTCATTCAACTGGCCTAGGATGAAATCAGTAACCGGTAAAAACGGAGTTTGTTCTTCGGAGAAAATGCCTCCCTGAATACCTTTTTGCTCCTGCTGGTGGCATGCACTACAAACAACCAGGGACAGAAAGATAAGTACCCTAACATATTTTTGCATTTGCAAAATTACAAATAAAAAAAGCCGCTGCAGGGTACGGTGCAACGACTTTCGAAAATGGTAGTTAAAAAATAAAAACGAAAAACTAAAAAATTTATTGCTTGTTGAGTTTTGGTTATTTACTAATACCAACTCTTATACCATAATCAATCAAATGTTCTCTTACAGTATAATTTTTTTGATAAGTTGATAGCCACTGATAACGAATATTAGGGCCTATATTCCATCTAAACTTATCAGACCTGAAAGATACAAACGGAGCAAAATTGCTGCTCAAATTCCACTTGCGTAAAAGGTCAGGAACATTTACATAATTTCTGCCGTCTGAAGAAAGTATATATGCATCGGCCTTGATAACATATGAGGGTTCAATGTTAGCTCCGAGGTTTATCTGGAATTTATCATTTCCCCACATCTTATATTGCAACCCAACAGGTAAGGAAGTTTGGTAACTGTAGTTCTTCAAAGTAACAGTTGACATTCCTGTTCCATCACCATAATGTGTTACAAAATTACGAGAGTTGGTATTCCCTGTTGATGGGTCTCTTAAAATCAAGGTGGAAAGAGTAGGGTGAACCAAATTGGAAATAATATTATATCCTGAACGGGTAATGTGTACACCTGCTGTTAATTGTAAATTCGACGTCAATGAATAATTCATTTGAACACCGGTTTCAAAGCCAAAGGCAGTATTGTGTATCATACGAATATCCTTTTGGGTAACCTGTGGCAGCGGTGTTGTGGGCGTTAGATTAGAGTTGCTCTTTTCCTTTAGCGGCTGCCCTTTAAAGGATACAGAGCTTATGAAAGGACTGGCATAATAAACCCAGCTAATTTTTCCATTTCTTTTTCTCGTTGTAGCTATTAATGCATTTTCGTTGCCTGTTAATTGATTTTTTGCATCTTTATAATCAGCCATATTATTGGAGAGTATTTCAGATTCTTTGATGCTTTTACCTTTCAATGCCGGAATATCGTTATGTATTTTTTCATCTGTGTTTAGTATTCCGGAAATTTTCGCCTCGGAATCGAATGAGGAAATCTGTATGGTGGTTATACCAACAGCCGTATTTTGTATTTCGGAATTTTCAGTGCCGATAATTTTCTGACCAGTACTATTTTCTTTATTATCAAGGGAATATCTATTCTTATATTTTGCAGGTGCACCTGCTGTTTGTACCTGCCTGTTTTCGCCGGATTCAATCCCAACAAATGAAATGTCGGTTTGGCCAATTCCTTTGTTTTTGATTTTTATACCTGACCCGGACTTAATATTTGTTTCAGGTCCGAAACTGTTTTCCTTTTTCACCGTGGATGCAGTAGTACCCTTAATAGCATTCTCATTATTTCGTTTTTGGCCGTCAATATTATTCTTTGTTTGACCAACCGGTTTTGACGACAATTGTTCTATTTGGCTATTAAGCTCCGGTTTTACCATATTACCCTGCCTGGAAACAGGTGCCTTAAGTATTTGATCTGCTGATTTTCTATCGGTATGGGAATTAATATAACCTACAAAGACAGTCGAAAATATTAAGAGCAATGAAATCATAACCGATGGCCATCTTCTGCCGGGATGCAGATCGTTGTAGATACCATGCCATACTCTTTTCGTAGGGGCCATCTTAAATTGGTCCGCGTGTTCTTTTAAGGAGAGCTCAAAGTCGTCCAGGTAGAATTTTTCTTCCATTGTTCACATGTTTCAGTAGTGCAGCTAATAAGAGTTAAATTTTGGTTTTTATAAAACAGTTAAATACTTCCAGATACCATTCTTACTTTCTGTCTTGGTTGCAGGAGCATTTTATTTTTCAGTAGAATATCCTCCAGCATAGATTTTGCCCGGGTGTATTGAGAGCGGCTGGTGCTTTCTTCAATATCCAATATAGAGGCAATCTCCCTGTGCGAATATCCTTCTATTGCATACAGGTTCAAAACAGTTCTATAGCCCAACGGCAGCAGTCGTATGCACTCGACAACTTGCTTGGCCTGCAACAACGACGGAATATTATTCTCGTTGAGATGCAAAGTACTCGCATGAAAAAGGTCAATGGTGTCACTGAACTTCTTATTTTTCTTTAGGATATTGATGCAAGTATGAACTATGATTCTTCTTATCCAGCCCTCAAGTGCTCCCTGTCCCCGAAATTGGTGAATTTGAGAAAACACCTTAATAAACCCCTCCTGCATCATATCTTCAGCATCTTCACGGTTTCGGGCAAATCTATAGCATACTCCCAGCATACGAGGGCTAAATCTATTATACAACACCTCTTGTGTGGAAGCATTGTTTTCAAGACAGCCTTGAAGAATTTGCTCTTCTGTCATATTTTTTTGCTTGGTTTAACCCTACTAAGATAGGACAAAAAACAAGGAAAATCGCTGCTTGGTTTTTAAAAATTATATGTAATTATTTTAATGACTATCCGCAATTTGGTAGTGACTAATATTATTAGTAATTTCAAGCTAAATATATTAGCTATGAAATTAAAAGACTTCTTTATAAAATTTGTGGATGAGCAAAACTGTAAGGCGTATTTTAAGCAACAACGTGAGGCA
>JBKJRY010000032.1:0-5058 GCA_046593045.1 Chitinophagaceae bacterium
CGATTTTTTTAAAAGGTTATCTACATTACAGACCCCTGAGTTTTTATGGATTGGCTGCAGCGACAGCAGGGTACCCGCAGATAAAATTACGGGAACTCAACCGGGAGAAATATTCGTTCACAGAAATATCGCTAATATGGTTGTTCATACGGATGTGAACATGCTGAGCGTGCTTGACTATGCTGTGAATCACTTAAAAGTCAACCATGTAATAGTGTGCGGACATTATGGATGCGGTGGCATAAAAGCCGCGATGACTAACCATGATTATAAATATATCCTTAACATGTGGCTGCGCAATATTAAGGATGTTCACCGGCTTTACCGGGATGAACTGGCAGCTATAGGTGATGAAGAACTTCGTACGGACAGGCTGGTGGAGCTAAATGTAAAAGAACAGGTAATGCACCTTTCCAAAACATCAATTATTCAACGGGCATGGAAAAATGAACAAAGGCCACAACTACACGGGTGGGTTTACGGATTAAAGAACGGTCTTATAAACCCGGTATTTGAAATGGATGCGGGAACACACATTGATCCATTATTTGAATATGATGATTTATAAATGATTAAGCCTCTTAAAGAGGCTTATTTATTTTTTTCTTTAATTTAAAATTATGAATTGAATCTTTGGTAAAATCACTTAACACAAGTTTTCCGCTGATAGCAGCACGTTCATGAAGCAACGTGTCCCAATGCTCGGTTCCTTTCCAGAAAATTTTTTTCATTTCAGACTGCGCTTCCGTGCTTGAATGTGCCAGTGTATTTGCCAGGCGATAAACGGATTCATCCATATTTTGGACAGTTTCATGCACTTCTGCAAACAAGCCTTTCTTCTTCGCCCACTCAGCATTTCTCCATAGTGTTGCATCGATAGCAAGTTGGCTAAAAGCTGACGTGCCTATTTTTCGTTCCACCGCCGGACCTATTACAAACGGTCCAATTCCTATTGAAAGTTCACTCAGTTTTACTTCGGCAGTTTTTACCGCAATGGCATAGTCGCACGCTGCCGCTAATCCAACACCTCCCCCAACACACTTACCCTGGATACGCCCGATGATAAGCTTATTCGACTTACGCATGCCATTAATAAGATTTGCGAATCCCTGGAAAAAAAGAACCCCTTCTTCTTCCGTTTTAATTGAAGCCAATTCATCAAAACTGGCTCCTGCACAAAAAGCACCGTCCCCGGCACTTTTTAGAATTACTACCTTACTGCCATGCGTACTTGAAAAATGTATCTCCTGGCTTATTTGCTCCAGCAACTTGCCGGGAAGCGAATTACTTTGAGGATGAAAAAATTCAATAGTTGTTATTCCATGTTCCGTGTGTGAATTTACATATCCTTCCATATAAGAGACAAGAGTTAAATAGATAAAGAAATTTGCATTAGATTTAAAAAGATAAATGATGTTGTTGATCAGACATAAGGATTTGATAGATGCAGTATGATTCTCTGTCAAATTTATTAAAAACTCTGCGGATACCCTTCTTTATTAAATCAACAATTAAAAAGTTTGTAAGAAACATGGAACGAACGCCAATGAGAATCACTCTTTCAATTCTTTTCTCTCTTAGCCACCATAGTAAGTATAGTCGCAACACCTATAACAGGCTCTTCCGTTTCATCTAAAATTTCAACATACCATTTTACAACTCCTCTTGGTATATCACTGCCTTTTACAAAAGGCTCACCAGGATTCGCTTCCTTTAATTCCTGTTCAATCTTTTCTTTACAAGTAAATCTCACATAAATTTCATGCCCCGGATAAACGGGCTTCGTAAAACGTAAATCATCAATTCCATAATTCAGCAAGACGGGATTTTTTCCATAGCTATCAACAAACAGGCCTGCGACAGCACTTAATATGAAATATCCGTGCGCTACCTGTTGTTCAAACATTGTCCCGCTAAAATCTGTGCTTTTAATATGAGCATAAAAATGATCACCGCTCAGATCGGCAAATTTGTTAATATCCTCACTGGTAATAATTCTCTTTTCAGTTACCATTTGATCACCGATGCTAAGTTCTTCAAAATATTTTTTAAAAGGATGCTCTTTTGTGATGTTCCCTTTGGCGTTGGGTTGGTAAACATTAGTAATAGCTGTAAGCATTGTGGGCGATCCCTGCAGGGCCACTCTTTGCATATAATGCTTTATACCCCTCAGCCCTCCCATCTCTTCTCCGCCACCTGCACGACCAGGACCGCCATGAACAAGTAAGGGCAAAGGTGAGCCGTGCCCTGTACTTTCTTTTGCACAATCCTTGTTGAGCACCAATATTCTGCCGTGATAATTACCTGCTCCAAGAACATATTCACGGGCAAATTTTTCATTGGAAGTTACTATTGAGCTGCACAGAGAACCCTTCCCTTTTTTGGAAAGAGCAATAGCCTCGTCTACATTTTTATAGGGCATAATAGTGCTAACAGGACCGAAGGCCTCAATATTATGAGCTTCATCTTTTTCAAAAGGATTATTATTTAGTAAAAGCAGGGGACTTATGAATGCGCCTTTAAGGGGATTGGCATCAATAAGTTCTACACTATTAAGGCTGCCGTAAATTATTTGAGATGATGCTAATAATTTCTGCACCTGGCCTATGACTTCCTCTTTTTGTGACTGGCCTGCAAGTGCGCCCATTCTCACTTTTTCATTTTCAGGATTGCCAATAGTTGTTTGTGATAAAGATTTGCTGATCGCTTTCCATACATCTTCCATCTTATTTTCAGGAACAAAAATCCTGCGGATCGCTGTACATTTTTGTCCGGCTTTTGCCGTCATTTCTTTTCTAACTTCTTTAATAAAAATATCCCATTCGGGTTTTTCAGGCGTAACATCCTCCCCCAAAACAATGCAGTTCAAAGAATCAGCTTCTAAATTAAAAGGAACATTCTCATTTAAAATTGTTGGGTGCGCTTTTAGTTTTAATCCGGTAGAAGCGGAGCCTGTAAAGGTTATCACATCCTGAGATGTAACATGATCTAACAGATCTCCCACAGCACCACAAAGTAATTGTAATGATCCTTCAGGTAAAATTTTTGAGTTGATAATTTCTTTTACAACTGCCTGTGTAAGATAACAGGTAACAGATGCCGGCTTTACAATTGCTGCAACACCTGCTAATAAATTCACTGCAATTTTTTCAAGCATTCCCCACACAGGAAAGTTGAATGCATTGATATGAATGGCAACACCTTCTTTAGGAACTAAAATATGCTGCCCCATAAAACTCCCGCCCTTACTTAATCCTATCCCTTCGCCATCCAGGCAAAAAATTTCATCTGGCAATTTTCTTCTTAATGATGCGTTGGAAAATAAATTACCAATACCGCCTTCAATATCTACCCAGCTATCTGCTCTTGTTGCCCCGGTTTTATAACTTATGGAATAAAATATTTCTTTTTTTTCTGTTAGATGTAAAGCCAATGCCCGGAGCATTCTTCCTCTTTCCTGGAAAGTCATTTTACGTAATGTAGGGCTGCCAACTGTTCTTCCATATTCAAGCATGGCTGCAAAATCCAATCCTTGTGTTGTTGCATTGGCTATCGACTCTCCGTTTACTGCATTGTAAAGGATTTGTCCATCGCCATCGCCTTCAATCCATTTGCCTGTTATATAATTATCTAACTTGATCATGCATATTTTTTTCAAAATTAGCTATAGTTACACTAACAAAAATGTTACATTAATATTAGTAAATTTGAAGTAGTAAAAATTAAAAATTATGAGCCTAGCAGAAATGAAAGTAAAAGCCATCAGTCAAATTACAAGGCTTACTGAAGAAAATTCTTTAAAAGAGATATTAGAACATCTATCCAAGTTAAACAGTAATAGTGAATTGAATTTATCACAGCATTACGAAGATATTAAAAGCAAATATGGCGATGTTTTGAAAAAACTTGCCCAATGATTTTATTGAAAGATGTTTTGTTGTTGCATGAATTTTCAATTAAAGATTTTGGAGGCGCTTCCGGCATAAGGGATATTGGTTTACTGGAATCTGCAATTGCCCGGCCATTTCAAACATTTGGAGGTAAAGATTTGTATCCATCCCCCTTTGACAAGGCTGCTGCCATGGGCGAAAGCCTGATAGAGAATCATCCATTCGTAGATGGGAATAAAAGAACAGGAATGCTAGCAATAGTGGCTTTGTTAAAGGAGTACGGCATAGAAGTTAATGCTGATAGCGATGGTTTATATCAATTCACAATTTCCATTTCTACCGGCGAAATTAAGTTTGAAAAAATTGTTGAATGGTTAAAAAATAATTCACAATCTTTTTAAATGAAAAAATTATTGTTAGCAACACTTGTTATTGCGCTTTGCCAGGCATCCTGCAAAAAAACAAATTCTGCGTGTAAAGGAAATGCAATTCCCCAATGTATTTGTACTCAACAATACGATCCCGTGTGTGGCTGCGACGGAAAAACTTATGGCAATGATTGTGAAGCCCGTTGTGCAGGACTTACAAGCTGGACAAAAGGTAAATGTCCCTGATCTTAAAACGCTTTAAACTTTTGCTAACACTTACAGTCCTATACCTGATCCTAACTATTTTTAAAATCTTATTATGCAAAACAGAAAATGGCAATTTGCCAAACTCATAATTTTTTCTGCCAGTTTTTTTCTCCTTTCTTTTTTTCAAATACCAACGTATAAACCGCATTTTAGTTTTCCTTACAAAAAAGCCGGGCTTACTGAGCGTGAAGCCGCAGCGCATTTATTAAGCAGGTTTACTTATGGTGCTACTCCAGGGCAAATAGATGAAGTGGTGAATATGGGTCTTGAAAAATGGTTTGAGCAACAATTGAATGGCGGGCTTGCTGATGATTCTCTCAATCAAAGATTAAGTGGTTATGATGCATTAAATTTAAGTAACACGCAAATTGCAAATACATTTCCAAGGCCGGGGCAGATACTTCGCATGGCAGTTAAAGAAGGCAAGGTTGATAAAGATTCAGTTAAGATAGATAAGAAAGAATATCGTGAGCAACTGCAGGCTTACATGCAGCAAAAAGGGTTAAGACCAATGCAGGAACTCTTTCGTCAAT